>CAYMJK010000292.1:0-9672 GCA_964390535.1 uncultured Phycisphaeraceae bacterium
GAGGCCCGGCAGGTCGGCGCCACCCTCATGTGGTGGGCGCCCGGAACCCGCTTCTTCAGCAGCCCGGAGCGGCTCGAGCTTGCCGGGATGCCGCTGGTCACGCTCAATCAGGACAAGGCGACGCGCGAGGAATATCTCGCCTATCTGCGGCAGGTCACCCTCGCCCACGACCTCTCGATCCAGCGGGGAACGCGCGTCGAGCGGATCGCCCGCGAGGGCGCCGAATACGCCCTGGCCACCCGCCGCGCCGGCGCCTCGACCATCCAGACCGTGCGCGCAAAGCGGCTCGTCCTCGCCATCGGCAACATGCACGCCCCGCGGCTGATCGGCGTCGCGGGCGAGACCGAACGGGCGGATGTCAGCCACTATCTCGACGATCCGCATGTCTACTTCGGCCGCCGGCTGCTCATCGTCGGCGGGCGGAACTCGGCAGTCGAGGCGGCGATCCGCTGCTACCGCGCCGGCGCGCGGGTCACGATGAGCTACCGCCAGGCCGCGTTCGACACCGAGCGCATCAAGTACTGGCTTCTGCCCGAACTCGAATGGCTGATCAGCAAGGGCCGCATCGGCTTCCTGCCGCGGACCTGCCCGGTCGCGTTCGAGGATGGCGCCACCTTGCTCCAGCCGCTGGCCGGCGAGGGCGTCCCCGCCGGCGATCCCGTCCGCCACGAGTGCGACTTCACCCTCCTGCTCACCGGCTACATCCAGGACCAGATGCTGTTCGATCAGCTCGACCTCAAGCGCCTCGGCGACGAGCGCAAGTGCGTCGTCGATCCGGCGACGATGGAGACATCCAGCCCCGGCGTCTATGTTGCCGGCACCGCTGCCGGCGGCAGCCAGCGCCGGGCCCGGGTGTTCATCGAGACAAGCCATGTCCACGTGGACCGCATCGCCTGCGCGCTCACCGGCGCCCCCCCGCCGGCGCGCCCCCGCGACGAGGAGCACGCGGAGTTTCCGGAGGCGTAACCGGGGCGTCCGCGGCGCCTTTCGGCGTTCCGCCTACCCTGCCCCCATGATCGCCTGGGTCCACGACATCGATCCGTTCGCGCTGCAACTGTGGAGCGGGTTCGGGCTGCGCTGGTACGGGCTGGCCTATGTCGCGGGGTTCTTCATAGCGTATCTGATGCTGCGCTGGATGATCCGGCGCGGACTGACGCCCATCCGGGCCGAGCGCGCCGGCGACTTCATCCTCTTCAGCGCCATCGCCGGTGTCGTCGGCGGGCGGCTCGGCTACGCGCTGTTCTACCGGCCCGATCTGTTCATCAGCTTCACCGGCGATGTCCCCTTCTGGGAGCTGCTCGACATCAGCCAGGGCGGGATGGCCATCCACGGCGGCATGCTCGGCGGGGCGGCCGCGGCGTGGTGGTTCGGGCGCGGCTTCAGGACCGAGGGCGGCGAGCGCATCGCCCGGACGGGCTTTCTGCACTGCGCTGAACTCATGTGCCTGATCGCGCCCCCGGGACTGGCGCTCGGGCGCATCGCCAACTTCATCAACGGGGAACTGCTCGGCCGCGTGGTCGCCCCCCCGGGCGAGCCGGCGCCCTGGTGGGCCGTCAAGTTTCCCCAGGAGCTCAGCAGCGGGCACGCCCCGCCCCTTTCGCTCGAGCAGCACGCCCGCCTGACCGAGATCGTCGCGCCCCACATGCCGCAGGACCCGCAGGTGGGCGGCGCCGACGCCTTCACCGTGGGGTATCAGCAGGTGGTCGAACACATACAGCGCGGCGGGCCGCTGGGCCGGGATCTCGCCGAGCAGCTGGCGCCCCTCCTCGCAGCGCGCCACCCCTCGCAGGTGTACCAGGCGGTCGCTGAGGGGCTCTTCGTGGGCGCCGTGATCTGGGCCCTGTGGCGGCGCAGGCGCCCGCCGGGCGTGATCGGCGCGGCGTTCCTGATCAGCTATGGCGTCGGGCGGATCGCGACGGAGTTCTGGCGCCTGCCGGATGCCCACCTGCAGGCCCCGCGCATGCTCGGTCTGAGCCGCGGCCAGTGGCTGAGCGTGCTGATGATCGCGATCGGGATTGCGATGCTGGCGTGGGTTCGGATGCGCGTGCGCCGGATGCGCGCCCGCGGCGAGCCGCCGCCCATGTACGGCGGGTGGGGCAAGTAGCGCGGGCTTCCAGCCCGTGCTGGGGCTGCAACCGCTTCCGACAAACCAGGCATACCGGCGGAGGGAGCCCGTCCTGCCGCCCCACGGGCTGGAAGCCCCTGCCACCTCCGCGCGTACACTTTCCGCGTATGGATGCACCCACCGCCACGGACGCCGCGATGCGCACCACCACCAGCGACCCCGATCACACCGAAGGCCTCCCGCCGACGGAGGGGTTCACCCTCGACGCCGCGGTCGAGGCGATTCTCCTGACAACCGAGCGGCCGCTGGCGCCCGCGAAGGTCGCCGAGGCCCTGTCGGCGTGGCTGGAGGACGCCGAGGACGGCCCCGCCGAGGTCGCCGGCGCTGTCGAGCGGCTCAACACCGACTATGCCGCGGGCGGCCGGGCCTTCCGCATCGAGCAGGTGGCCGGCGGCTACCGGGCGATGACCGTGCCCGAGCTTGCCCCGGCGCTGGCCGGCTTCCACCGGGCCCGGCTGGCGGGGCGGCTGAGCCGGCCGGCGGTCGAGACGCTGGCGATCATCGCCTATCGCCAGCCGGTGACGCGGGCCCAGCTCGAGTCGATCCGCGGGGTGGGCTGCGGCGAGGTGCTGCGAACGCTGATGGAGCGCCGGCTGGTGACGATCACCGGCCGGGCCGAGGAACTCGGCCGGCCGATGCTCTACGGCACGACGAAAACGTTTCTGGACACGTTCGGGCTGGCGAACCTCAAGGATCTGCCGGATGTCGGGCAGGGGCAGAGCAAATAGCAAATGGCAAATAGGCAAATGGCAAATCGGGGGATGGCGAGCGGCTGGTGGGTCGCGGTGGCAGCGGTTGTCTTCGGCGCGGGGCTGGGGGCTTGCGGCACGACCATGAAGGGGCGCGTGGTCACCGGCTCGGCGGGGGTCGTCGCCGTCGTTCCCGATGATGGCGCCCGCGACCATCGCGAGGGCGTCGGGGGTGTCACCGTCACGATCCGGTCACGGGGCGCAGGGGCCATCATCGGCGAAGCCGTCTCCCGCGAGGATGGCCGGTTCAGCATCAAGGCGCCCAACCCCCAGGCAAGGGGGCGGATCGATGTCGTCGCCGAGGCCGAGGGCTATCCGCGTCAGCAGGGGACGGTCGTGTTTCCCGGGCAGGGCAGCCTGCTGCTGGTGATCCTGCCGGAGCGCGATGGGGGTGGGGGGGGCCCCGGCGCCGGGGACGGGGCGCCGGCGCTTCCGGGAACCCCGAGGTCGCAAAGCCGGCGTAGGTGGCACGTGGAATTCGGCGCTGCGCCGGGGAGATAGGCGTGGCCGTTCCGCCGCCGCAGCGCCGGTATCACTTCCGCTATGCCGGGCTGATCTACATCATCGTGACGATCTTCGTCGCGGTCGGCGCCCTCAACAGCCAGAACAATCTCCTCTTCTGGGCCCTCGGGCTCGCGATGGGCGGGCTGCTGGTCTCCGGACTGATCAGCGGCGCAGCGCTCATGGGCGTCGAGGTCGAGCGGCTCCCGACGGCAGACGGCGCCGTCGGCCGGCCGATGCGCCTGCGCTACCTCGTGCACAACCGCAACCGCCTGCTGCCGACGTTCGCGCTGCACGTGGTCGAGCGGGCGCCGGGACGCGGCAAGCGGGCGCGGCCGACCGGGCGATCGTGGCTCGGCGGCGAGCCGCACGCTTTCGTGGCTCACGTCGGCCCGCGCCAGACCGTCCCCTGCTCGGCGACGGTCTGGCCCCGGAAGCGCGGTGTGGGTGAACTGCACAAGGTGCGCGTCTGGACGACCTTCCCCTTCGGCATCGTGAAGAAGTCGATCACGTTCACGCAGCCGGCCTCGGTGGTGGTGCGCCCGGCGGTGGCGCCGCTGCGCGCCGGCGTGCTGGAGCAGTCGCGGTCGCGGGCGCACGCGGGCAGCGCGTCGGTGGACTCGATGGGGCTGGGCGAGGAGTTCTTCGGCATCCGCGAGTACCACGCTGGCGACAGCCTGCGCAACATCGCGTGGAAGCCCTCGGCCCGGACGGGCGCCCTGCTGGTGATCCAGCGGTCGGCGCCCGCGCCGGCGAAGCTGTGGGTCGTGCTGCGCTTCCCCGCCGCCGGGCGCAGCGAGGATCTGGACGAGCGGGCCCTCAGCCTCACCGCGAGCGTGATTACGGAGGCTGTGGCGAGCCACATGATGGTCGGGCTGCTCATCCCCGGCGCCGGGGTCCGCGTGGCGCAGGCGGGCGGGCGCCGCCATCTCGACAAGCTGATGCTGCATCTTGGCCAGCTCGATCCGTCGCGCATCACCGCGGCCTCCGCCCCGCTGACGGTGGGGGGGCTGACGCGCGGCTCCGGGTGTGTCGTGATCCAGGCGGGCGCGATGGATCTCGCCAGTTGCCCCGCCGGGGCGATCGTGCTGGATGCCGCCTCGCTGGCGCGGTACGTGCGCGATGCAAAGCGGCTGGATGCCCTCGGCTGGGGCGGGCTCGGCCCGGGCGGCGCCCCACCTGATCCGACGCCGCTGGGGCGCCTGGCCCGCGAGTCGCTCGGCCGCTTCCGGGCCAGCTTCGAGGTCGGGAGCCCCGCGCCATGAGGCCAGCGCCATGAGGTTCCACCGCTCCCTGCGCCGGCTGACCCTCCTCACGGCGATGCTCGCGATCGCCGCCTACGCCGTGGCGGCATCCAGCGCGGCGGTGGCCCTGATCGCGCTGCCGGCTGCGGTGGCGGCGTGGTGGATCGGCGCCATGCCGGTTGCGCGGCTGGTCCCGCGCATCGTCATCAACATCGGCATGCTGCTGATCATCGTCCTCGCCGCGGCGGCCTCGCTGGCCGGGCCGACCTTCGGCGTCGAGGCGGTGGCCAACCTGATCGTGGCCCTGATCCTGGGCAAGCTCTTCGACTGGCGGAACTCGCGCGACGCCGCCCAGGTGCTCACGCTCTCGGTCTTCCTCGGGGTCGCCGCCGCGCTGACGAGCCTGCAGCTCGGCCTCGCCCTGCTTCTGATCCCGTTCACGCCCGTGGTCATCCTCTCGGCCATGGTGTACCAGGTGTGCGCCGGGCAGGAGCTGGCGCAGCAGGAGGCCGGGCGCATCGCCCCGCCCGGGGCGCCGGCGCACGGCGTCGGCGGCGCTGCGGGGGCGGGCGCCGCCGGCCACCTGCGGGCAGTGGCGGCGCTGGCGCTGGTGGCCATCCTCGGCGTTGCCGTGGTCGTCTTCATCCTGACGCCGCGCGGCATCTCCCCGGGCGTCTTCGCGGGCATGGATGGGCCGGCGATCGGGCGCCGTGTGGACTTCGCCAGCACCGTCCGCCTCGGGCGGGGCGGGCTGCTCAGCGAGTCGCAGCGGGTGGTGATGGATGTCGAGGTGACAGACAACGAAGGCCGCCCCGCTGGCGGGCCCGACCAGATCTTCTACCTCCGCGGCGCCGTCCTCGGAAGCTACGGCGATGGCGTCTGGACGCGCTCCGAGCAGAGCGTGCAGGAGGACAAGTCGCTGCAGGGCGGCCTGGCAAGCTCGCTCAAGCTCCGCGGGCAGAGCGAATCCAGCGCCAATCGCGTGCAGCGCATCACGCTGCGCCGCGCGGGCGAGGGGCGGCCATATCTCTTCGCGGTGCAGCGCCCCGTCGAGTGGCGCATCGAGGAGCCGATCGCCCTCATGTGGAACCAGCGCGAAGGCATGATGCGGGTCGCCAGCGAGGCGCCCCCGCAGCTTACCTACACCGTCGTCTCCACCCTCACCAACATCTCGCCCCGGACCGAGGCCGCCCTGCGCGACCGGGAGGCCATGCTCTACGCCCCCGCCGGCGCCGGCTTCCCCTCCGAGACAGTCAATCAGCTCACCGGGCAGACGCTGCGCGAGGCCGGGCTCGACCCCGAGATCCACCCGCGAACCTCGGCCGAGATCGCCTCCATCGTCCACGAGATCCGGCGGTTCCTCTCCACGAACTACACCTACACCCTCGATGTCCGACGGGCCGAGGGCGAGCCGATCCAGTGGTTCCTCACCGAGGGGCGCAGCGGCCACTGCGAGTACTTTGCCTCGGCAATGGCGGCGATGTGCCGGAGCGTCGGGATCGACGCCCGCGTCATCACCGGGTATCTCGCGGCGGAGTACAACGAGGCCTCCGGCGTCTACGTCGTCCGCGAGAGCAACGCCCACGCCTGGGTCGAGGTGAACCACGGCGACAACCAGTGGCGCACCCACGATCCAAGCCCCGCGGCCGATGTCCGGCGCATCCACCGGCCCGAGCCCACGCTCATGTCGCGCCTGCGCCGCTGGAGCGACGCCATCGAGCATTTCTGGGTCACCTCCGTCGTCACCTACGACTCCAGCGCCCGCAGCCGGCTGCTGGGGTCGGATTCCGGGCGCCAGCTCGCGGCCCTGGGCGAACTCGAGGAGCGGGTCAGCCGCCTGCGCGAGGGGGGATGGGCCGGCCTTGCGCGCGCGGCGATCGTCGGCCTCGGCGTGGCTGTCGCCGTCTTCGCACTCCTCCTCGCGGCGCCGCGCGCCCTCGGCCGGCTGCGGACCCGGGCCCGGCGCGCCCGCGCCCCCGGCGCCCCCGAGGCGCCGCAGCGCGAATCCGGCCTCTATCGCGATCTGCTGGTCGCTCTCAGCGCCGCGGGCGCCCCGAAGCCCCAGTGGCGGCCCGTGCTTACCCACGCCCGGGAACTCGCCGCAGACGCTCCGGCCCTCTCCGAGGCCGCCGCAGGCGTGGCCGAGCTCTACTACCGCGCCCGCTTCGGCGCCCGCCCGCTCACCGAGCCCGAGGCCGCCTCCGCCCGAGAACGCCTGCGCGCCATGCTGGAGGTGGTCCGAGAGAACGGCTCGCCGGGCGCCAGTCCCCCGAGCCCGAAGCCACCCGGCCGCTGACACGCCGGCGCCTCAAGCGGCCCCGGGCCGTCGCCGATCCGATCGGCGGCCCAGCCACCCCCACCGGACAGAGGAGCCGCCGATGCCCGCCAGCCGCTCGCGCACGCTGCGCTGGAAAGACAGCCTCGACAAGATCCACCAGCGCGGCGGCGCCATCGAGATCTCCGTCGATGTCCCCGGTGGCGAGGGCGCCGGCGCCAACCTCATCTGGCGGGTCCGCGTCCTCGATGTCGCCCCGGATCGCATCGTCGTCGAGCAGCCGATGGCCCTCGGCCGGGAGCTATCCCTGCGGGCCGGGCTGGACATCGTCGGGGCTATCACCGTCGGCCAGAACCGCTGGATGTTCCGCACGCGCTCGATCACCGGGGACGGGCGCACGCTCGCCCTGGCGATGCCCGAGCGGGTCGATCGCTGCCAGCGCCGCGACTTCTTCCGCGTCGGAACCGCGAGTCTCGCCCTGCCCCCCGCCGACTGCTGGCCGCTGCTGGACCCGTCGTCGGCGATCAGCGCCGAGGTCGCCGGCCGGGCGCTCGTGGCCGAAGGCCGCCCCGGGGCCGCCGATGAGTCGATCCTGCTGCCGGAGGTCGGCCCGCGCTTCAGCGCCCGCCTCGTGAACATCGGCGGCGGCGGCGCCGGGATCGTCCTCGGCAAGGGAGAGGCCGGCGCCCTCGACCGGGCCCGCCTGCTCTGGGTCCGGCTCGACCTCACGCCCCACGTGGCCGTCCCGATCGGGATCGCGGCCCGTGTGGTCCACACCCACCTCGACAGCGCCCAGAACCTCTATGCAGGCCTGGCCTTCGAATTCGCCCACCACCCGCCCTACCGGCAGTTCGTGGTCGAGCAGATCTGTCATTATGTCGAGGAAGTCAGCCGCCGCCAGGCCCCTCCCGACCTGAAGCTTGCCGGATAAAGCCCGAAAACCTGTCGCCATCCGCAACTTGGCCTCAACCACTGGCCCGGCAAACGGTTATACTCAGTTCATCCGGGCCTGCCGAGGCCCGGGGACCGAGGTTGGAACCAGTCCGGCCCGCCACCCGGCGGGCGTCGGAAGCCCGAAGCGCGATGAAATCTCCGGGTCGGCGAAGGCTGCCTCGCGAGTTCTCAGGTTGGACAGTGGCATGAGGATTTGTTCACCAAAGAGCGGAGTGACGCGTCGGTTGACGGCTCGGGCGGCCCGCCATGGCCGCACGACCGGCTCCCACGGCGGCGCACGCTGAGGACCACTGCCCCCGCGTTTTCCGGTTGACTCCGACGGGCCTTTGAGCCACGGGCGCTGTCGATTGGAGTCGCCGTGGGGCCTGGCCAGATGATTGCGACGAGCGGAGCCGCGCCGGGTGGCGCCGCGGCCATCGCGCTCGCGGCGGTCCTCGCCCTCGTTGTGGGGGTGGGGATCGGGCTGCTCATCACGAAGTTGATCGCCTCCCGCCGCCTCTCCAGCGCCGAGGCCCGGGCCCGAGAGGTTCTCGAGCGGGCAGAGTCGGATGCCGCGGCGACCGCCGAGAAGATCCGGCTGGAAGCCGAGAAGGAGGCGCTCGACCGCCGCGCTGCCCTCGATGACGAGATGGAGCGGCTCCGCGGCGAGGTCCGCGAGGCCGAACGCCGCATCTCCAAGCGCGAAGACCTGATGGACCGCAAGGAGGAGACCCTCGCGGCGAAGGACCAGTCGCTCGAGAAGGCCGCCGAGCGCATCAGGACCCGCGAGGAGGCGCTGGAGGCCCGCGATCGCGAGCTGGCCGAGGCTCTGGAAGAGCAGAAGCGGGTTCTGAGCCGCGTCGCCGACATGTCGCGCGACGCGGCCCGCGAGGTCCTCATCAAGCGGGTGGAGGAGGAGTCGCGCCACGAGATGGCGAAGGTCTCCCGCAAGATCGTCGAGGCCGCCGAGGAGGATGCCCGCAGCAAGGCTACCGAGATCATCCTCGGCGCCTGCCAGCGGTTCGCCGCCGAGACGGCCTCCGAGGCCCTGGTGCGGACGGTGGCGATCCCCTCCGACGACATGAAGGGCCGGATCATCGGGCGCGAGGGGCGCAACATCCGCAGCTTCGAGAAGGCGGCGGGCGTGGATGTCATCGTGGACGACACCCCGGGCGCCATCGTCGTCTCCTGCTTCGACAAGGTGCGACAGACGGTCGCGGTGGAGGCCCTGGAGATCCTCATCGCCGACGGCCGGATGCACCCGGCCCGCATCGAGGAGGTCATCGCCAAGGTGCAGTCGGAGATGGACGAGCGCATTCGCAAGGTCGGCAAGGACGCCCAGCTCGAGGTGAACCTCCGCGGGCTGCACCCGAAGGTGATCGAGGCCATGGGCCGCCTGCACTTCCGCACCAGCTATTCGCAGAACGTGCTGCGCCACTCGATGGAGGTGGCCTATCTGTCGCAGATCATCGCCGAGCAGCTCGGGCTCGATGGCGCCATCGCCCGGCGCTGCGGCTTCCTCCACGACATCGGCAAGGCGATGGACCACGAGATGGAGGGCGGCCACCCGAAGATCGGCATGGACTTCGCGCGCCAGCACGGGGAGAAGGAGCCGGTGCTCAACGCCATCGGCGGGCACCACGCCGACATGCCCTCCACCAGCTTCTACACGCCCATCGTGATGGCGGCAGACGCCGTGAGCGGCGCCCGGCCGGGGGCCCGGCGCGACTCGATGGAGCGCTACGTGCAGCGGCTGGAGGAACTGCAGGACATCGCGCTGAGCTTCAAGGGCGTCAACGAAGCCCACGCGATCCAGGCCGGCCGCGAGGTGCGGGTGATGGTGGA
>CAYMJK010000293.1:0-4033 GCA_964390535.1 uncultured Phycisphaeraceae bacterium
GGCGCCGATGACGCTCCGCCTCGAGACCACCCCCCCCCAGGATGCCATTGCGATCACGTTCGCCGCCGATGGCGGCGCGACGCAGGTCGCGCTGGAGGGCCAACTCGCCCCGCAGTCCGTGCAGATCGCCTCCGCCTCCGCCGAAGCCCGCATCGAGCCCGGGCTCCTGACGGAACTCGCCCCGGAAAGCGGCGCCCGGCTCCTCGGCGCTGCGCCGGTGCAGCTTGTCGTCTCGTCGCTGGAGATCCCGCTCACCGAGACGGGCGCCTTGGATCGCTCGGCCATCGGCGACATCGCCGTGCAGATGAGCGCCCCCGGGCGCCTGCTCGTCGGCGGGCTCACGGTCGCCGGGGCTGAGGGCGAGCCCGACCGCGAGCTTCCACCGATCGGCGTGCGCGCGCTGACCCTCGAAGTCGCGGCGCCCGGCTCCGCCCTGACCTCCGCGGGCGAGGTCTCCCTCCGCGGCGAGATGGAGGTGATTACCGAGGGCGATCGCGCTGTGGCCCAGGCGACGTTCGGCGGCGCTGCGCAGACCAGCGAGGGACGCCTCAGCGGCGATCCCTCCTTCGACATCACGCTGCGCAATGTCGACGCCGGCTTCCTCGACCAGCTCGCCGGGCGCGACCAGTTGGTCAGCGGCGCCACCGGCGGCCCCATCAGCGAGATCATCGTCGAGGCGGCCGCCCGGTTCGAGACCGAGAGCGGCCGCCCGTCCCTGCGGAGCGCCACGCTCGCCGTGCAGGCGCCGCGACTCCGCATCGACCAGCCCATCCGCCTGCAGCGCGACGGCGGCGTGCTCGCCCTCGAAGCTCCGGTGGAGATCCAGTGGCGGGCGGTCCCCGGATGGACCAACATCTTCGTGGCCCGGGCGGAGGGCGAACCGGTCGCCCAGCCGACGCACGCCCGCTTCTCGGCGCCCGCGGAGATCATCGTGCGACTCGAGCGCTTCGCGATCGGTCCGCCGGGCGCGTATCTCGCGCCCGGGAGCTTCGCGCTCGCCGCCACCGCCACCAGCGAGCGGATCGGCCTCATGACCGGCGCCGGCGACGACGTCAGCTTCACCAACCTCGCGATCGAGCTCACCGGCGGCGAGGCGCCTGGCGAGGTGCGGTTCGACCTGCAGGCCCATCAGAGCGGCGTCGAGGAAGGCGGGCCGGTGCTCGCCACTGGCGCCCTGACGTCGCTGGCGAACCAGCGCGGCGAGATCACCACCGAGCAGGCGGCGCTCACGCTGGATGTCGAAGCGCCTGCCCTGCGCAGCGCCGCGGTCGACTCGATCATCCGCCAGGGCGGCCTCGTGCACGCGCTCATGGGCGAAACGATGAGCATCGAGGCGCACATCGAGAATCTCTCCGGTGAGTCCGGGACCGTCTCCGCCAGCGCAACCTCCCCGCGGGCGACGATGGCGATCGAGGGGCGCGTCCAGGAGGGCGTCCTCGCCATCTCCGGGCCCGAGCGCCTGGTGACGCTGCGCGAGATCACGCCGGAACTCAACGCCCTGCTCGCCCCGAGCCTCCCCCAGATCGCCCGCTTCCAGAAGCGCCCGGAGGACGAGCCCGCCCTCATCACGCAGCAGAACCTGTTTGTCCCCTTCGACGGCGACCTGACGAAGCTGCGCGGCGTGGTCACCATCAACCTCGGCGACGCCCAGTTCCAGCCCAGCAGCGCGTTTACCCGGCTCCTCAAGGTCGTGCAGCAGGACGGGCAGGCGATGATCGGCCGGCGGCTGGAGCCGCTCACGCTGCGCATGGACGCCGGGGTCGTCACCTACGACCGCTTCACCATCCCGCTCGGCGAGTTCAACCTTCAGACCTCCGGCACGGTCGACCTGCCGCAGAAGCGGCTGGATGTCGTCACTTGGATCCCGATCGGCGCCCTCACCGACGAGGCCGCGGGCATGTTCAACACCGGTCTCGGCAGCCTGCTCGGCCGCGCGGTGCCGGAGTTCGAGCGCCTCACCATGGTCCCCTGGCGCACGAGTGGCACGTTCGGCGACACCAGAACGCTCCCGGCGCCGGGCCTCTTCGCCGAAAACGTCGGCAGCCGTCTGCTCCGCCCCGATCGCATGCTCCGCGATGTCTTCCGCGACTACCTCCCGGGAGGCGATCGCGGCGGCGAGGAGCCCAAGCCCGAGCCCGAGCAGCCGGCGCCTCAGGGCGGCGGCGAGCCCGATGGCGGCGGCTGATCGATCCAGCCCATCCCCGTCATCGCCGCCAGCGAAGGCTCGATCACATCGTGGGCGCGCGTGAACGCCGGCAGGTCATCGATCGCAACCCAGGCCGCATCGTCGTACTCCCACCCTTCGCCGTGTCGCGGCTCGGGCGCCGGGCCCGATGGCAACTGGACACGCATGATGATGTCAAGGCTGCGGGCGGCGTCGTCGCTGCAGATCCCGATTGCGCGGGCGCTGCCGACATCCACCGGGAGCCCGATCTCCTCGGCGATCTCCGCGGCAAGGGCGCCCCTGATCTCCTCCAGGCCCAACTCGCGCTGCCCGTCTCTCGGCTCGATGCCGCCCGCCGGCCCGATCTCCCACATGCCGGGATAGCTGCGCAGCCGCGCGCCGCGCTGCCCCAGCAGCACTCGCTCCCTGGCGCCATCCAGCAGCAGCCCGGTGACCGAGAGCAGTCGCACCGGATCGCCAGGCCGGCGCAGCAGAACCTCGTGGTATCGCGACCGGCGGCAGCGGATCTCGCCGGCGCCCGCGTCCACGTGCGTGACGCTGTAGATCGGGCCGTCGAAGAGCGCGGGATTCTCCGCGCACAGGGCTTCCCATCGCTCGCGCTGCGCGGCGTCCATCCCCGCTGGTACTGACTCGCCTGGCGCCACCACGATGCGCAGCAGGCGATCGCCCAGAGGCGTGAAGACACTCCGGCCGACACGCGCCGGGCGCAGGGTCACGGCAGAAGGCCGGTGAGCTGCGGCAACTCCGGCAGGCCCAGTTCGGTCGCTTCCCGCTGCACGATGTCGCGGGCCGCCTGCTGCGCCTTCGTCATCGCGTCGTTGACCGCCTCGGTGATCAGCTTCTCGGCCATCTGCCGCGATTGCTCGTCCGCCCCGAGCCCCTGCGTCACCGCCGGCGCCAGTTCGATGGCGCGCACCTTGAGATCGCCTCCGGCCACCACCCGCACAGCGCCACCGGCCGCCTCGCCGGTGACCTCGGTCGCTGTCAGGGCGTCCTTGATGCGCTGCCCCGCCGCCTCCAGCCGGTCGCGATTCTTCAATAGCCCCGCGATGGCGCCCATCGTCCGGAAATCCACGCTCAGCCTCCCGTGCCCGTCTGCGTTCCCTCCATGTCGTACGTCCGGTTGGCGTTGACCACGCCCCCGCGCACCACCACCTCGACCACAACCGTGAGTTGCGGATCCTTCTCCGTCATATCGAACAGGTAGACGCTTTCCTCGCCCGCCTTGGGTGTCGGGTTGTCATGCCCGAGGGCAGCCTTGGCGTCATCCAGCGACTTGCCGACCAGCTTGCCGCTGGCGACATACGTCTCGATCCTCTCGACGCTGTTCAAACTCGACTTCATCTGCTGCATGTAGAAGTAGCCCCCAACCGCCGCCGCCAGCACCACCAGCAGCACGACGATCCGGATGAGAGTGCCCTTGCCCTTGCCGCTCTGCGCCATTTCCGATGCTCCTTACGGCCGCTTTGCCAGCGGCTGGACATGCACAACCTTCGCCCCGAACAGTTCCGCCGCCCGGCGCACCAGAGGGTGATCCTCGCTCGCCCCGGCCTCGGCGCCTCCGCTGGCGTCCGACTCGCCCGGCTCGCCCCCGCCCCCGCCCGGCGCGGGCTCGGCCGCGGCAGGCTCGACCTTGATCTTTACCGCGCGACCGGCGGCCTGTGCCAGCAGCGACTCGATCGCCGCGCTCTTGGCCTCGATCATTGGCGCGACCCCGCCGTGAACGCGAAGCCCGGCCACCCCATTCTCCAGACGCTGCAGTTCGGCGTGCCCAAGCAGCGCGCGAAGCTGCTGGCTCCCGGCGAGTTCGATCACCCGGCGCCAGAGCGATCCGGCGTCCACAGGGGC
>CAYMJK010000294.1:0-2589 GCA_964390535.1 uncultured Phycisphaeraceae bacterium
CTACCCCCTCCTCGTCCACATCCGCCTCTTCGGCGCCGGCTACCTCGCCCAGCTCGAGGCAACCCTCGACCGGCTCGGCGTGTAGGTGGCATCGGAGGGGCGCTGCCCCCACCGCCCCACAAAGGGTGACTGACGGGATTCGAACCCGCGACCCCCAGGACCACAACCTGGTGCTCTAACCAACTGAGCTACAGCCACCATCTCGCCCGGGTACGGCGCCCGGGTACGCTCGCTCTCCGAGCCGACCCCGGCCACGCCGGCCTCGCGCCGACCCGGCCCCAACAATACTCGCCCACCCCCTCCGCGGCCAGAAACCGCCCCGACAACCCGCGCCAGGATGGCCGATTCCGGCCCTCCAGACTAGGCTTGCCTTCACCAACATCCGACGCCGGCCGCCTCCGCGGCCCGAAACGAGGCGAGCCGAGACCATGCACACCACCGCCGCTCCGGACCTGGACCTCTCCCCCGCGCGCACGCTCCGGAACCTCCCCCCGGCCCGCCTCGTCGAACTCGCCCTCGCCGCCGGCGAAGGCCGCCTCGCATCCAACGGCGCCCTCGTCTGCCGCACCGGCGATCGCACCGGACGCAGCCCCACCGACAAGTTCCTCGAAGACTCCCCCGCCATCCACAAGAAGATCTGGTGGGGCGCCGTCAACCGCCCCATCGCCCCCGAAGCCTTCGACGCCGCCTGCGCCATCGCCGCCGAGCACCTCAACGCCCGCGACCACATCTACACCTTCGAGGGCTTCGCCGGCGCCGACCCCGCCTACCGCCTCGGCGTCCGCGTCGTCACCGAGCAGGCCTGGCACGCCCTCTTCGCCCGCACCCTCTTCATCCCCCAGGGCTCCCCCGCCGCCGGCGCCCCTACCGAGTGGAAGCGGGACTGGACCATCATCAACGCCGGCCGCCGGCGCCTCACGCCCGCCGAGCAGAAGCAGCTCGGCGCCGCCAGCCCGCTCCTCATCGCCCAGTCGCTCGAGAAGAAGATCGTCGTCATCCTCGGCACCGAGTACGCCGGCGAGATCAAGAAGAGCATCTTCTACGCCATGAACTTCGACATGCCCGAAGCCGGCGTCTTCCCGATGCACTGCTCCGCCAACGTCGCCACCGACGACCCCGCCAACGTCGCCCTCTTCTTCGGCCTCTCCGGCACCGGCAAGACCACTCTCTCCGCCGACCCCGACCGCGCCCTCATCGGCGACGACGAGCACGGCTGGAGCGATCGCGGGGTCTTCAATTTCGAAGGCGGCTGCTACGCCAAGTGCATCAAGCTCTCCCGCGAGGGCGAGCCGCAGATCTGGGATGCCATCAGGTTCGGCAGTGTGCTCGAGAACGTCGTCATGGACGACCAGACCCGCATCCCCGACTACGACGACAACTCCATCACCGAGAACACCCGCGTCACCTACCCGGTGGACTACATCCCCGGCGCCCGCATCCCCTCGATGGGCGGCACGCCGAAGAACGTCATCTTCCTCACCGCCGACGCCTTCGGCGTGATGCCCCCCGTCAGCCGCCTCACCCCCGAGCAGGCGATGTACTACTTCATCAACGGGTACACCTCCAAGCTCGCGGGAACCGAGGCCGGCGTCACCGAGCCCGTGCCCAACTTCAGCCCCTGCTTCGGCGGGCCCTTCCTGCCGCGCCCGCCGATGGAGTACGCCGCGATGCTCGCCGAGCGCGTGCGCGCCAGCGGCGCCGGCGTCTGGCTGCTCAACACCGGCTGGACCGGCGGCCCCTACGGCGAAGGCGCCCGCTTCAAGCTCGCCTACACCCGCGCCATGGTCCGCGCCATCCTCAGCGGCAAACTCGCCAAAGCCGAGTTCGCCACCCACCAGATCCTCGGCCTCAACATGCCCACCGCAGTCCCCGATGTCCCCGCCGAAGTCCTCCACCCGCGCAACACCTGGAAGGACAAGGCCCGCTACGACGAGCAGGCAAAGAAGCTCGCCCGCCTCTTCCGCGACAACGACCAGAAGTTCGACATGGACAAGGCCGTCCGCGCCGCGGGACCGAAGGCTTAGCGCGCGAAGGCAAAGGCAGGAACGCAGAGGGCGCAGAGGGAGCGCAGAGCTTCGCAGAGGGGGGATGGGTTTGATCTGGTGTTGCCCGCCGGCGGCCAGCCCGGCGCTATAGGTCGTATCTCTCCGATCGGCGCGGGCGCAGCGAAAGCGGCGCGTGCGCTGTGAGGCGAGCGCGCTGGTGGGGTGGGATCAGAGGACGGTGCTTCAGATCACAGCTTTCGGCGAGGTCAGGGGGCGCGGGGGAGGGCGCCGGCGCGGCGGAGGATGTTGCGCGCGGGGGTGTCTGGGTTGGAAGTTCTGAGATTTGGGGAGGCGGGGTGCGCGGGGCGCGCCGGTGGGTTGCAGGGGTGGGCGCAGGTTTTGGCCCTGGCGGCGCTGGGGCAGGAGCATGTGAGGGGGGTGGTGATTGCTTGCCTTGGGGCGGCGGTGTCGGCAGGCTGCAAGCCTGCCCCACCTGGCGCGGTGCTGTTGGGAGTTGTTTCGGATTCGCACTGGCGAGACGCCTGTGCCACCCGGGGGGGTTGCACGGAAGCACTGACCTCAGAGCAGGTCAGTGGCACGGGAG
>CAYMJK010000295.1:0-3608 GCA_964390535.1 uncultured Phycisphaeraceae bacterium
ACCCTCTCCTCCAGCGCATCGGCGAACATGAGCGGAATCTCAGGCGCCGGCTCCGGCCGCCGCGGCGGGAGGGGCGCCGGCTGCGCCTCCCCATCGCGGATCGCCCAGAGCAGCAGCGGCTGCCCCGGCGCTGCGCCCGCGCGCACGGGCATGGCCAGGTCGCGCACCGGCCCGCCACGACCGAAGTCGAACTGCCGATACACCTGCCGCGGCCCCGCCCGCGCTGCCGCTGACACGCCCTCGCCCAGATACGCCTCGACCGCCGCCACCCATTCCGGATCGATCGGCCCCGCCCGCGGCGCCCCCAGAAACGCCACCGGCGCCCCCGCCGGCAGCGCCACCCCCGGCGTCGGCGTCAGCAGACTCCCCCGGAAGCCCTCGCTCAGAAGCTCCGCGACCACTTCGCCCGGATGATCGGCCACCAGCCCATCCGGCCCGGCGATCCACTCCACCCCCCACTCGGCCGCCGCGGCAAGCGCGGTGCGCGCATCGGCGATGATCGAGGCCAGCCGGTCGTCCAGGGGCTCGGCCGCCCACGCGTGGCGCAGCTCTCGATCGTGGCGTTCGATCAGCGACTCGGCCCGGTCGATCGCCAGCGGGCGCTCCTCCGGCGCCAGCCGGCGCACTTCGGCCAGGGCATGGGTCACCGCCTGCAGGCCGATGATCGGCGCGATCGCGCGCTTCCATCGCTCCCCATCGGGCGTGGCTGGCAGGGCAACAGCGCTGCGGGCGAAATCGGTCCAGTGCGCCAGCAGCGCCGCCCAGGTCATCGCGCGATCGTCGGTCGATTCGGGAGATCCGGCCACGGCCGATCCTATGCGCAGCCTGCCCCGGCGCCCCCCGGCGCCCCCCGGCGCCCCCCCCTGCGCCCGGACCGCGGCGCCGAGCAGCATCCGTACACTGGTCGATGGAAATCGATATCGCCTCGCTCGATGTCGCCCGCCGTTACAAGCTGCTCATCGGGTGTATCACGCCGCGCCCCATCGCCTTCGTGAGCACCATCGCGCCGGACGGGCGGCTGAATCTTGCCCCATTCTCGTTCTTCACCGCCATCGGGTCCGACCCGATGACCCTGCTCTTCTGCCCGTCGAACAAGCCGGATGGGACGGAGAAGGATTCGTTTCGCAACGCGGCGCCGCCCGCGGATGGGGGGGTGGGGCAGTTCGTGGTGAACATTGCACGCGAGCGCTCCGCCCGGCGCGTCGCCGCCGCGGCCGAGCCGCTCCCCTATGGCGAAAGCGAGTTCGAACTCGCCGGCCTGACGCCCGCGCCGAGCGCAGTCGTGCGCCCGCCGCGCATCGCGGAGAGCCCAGTCTGCTTCGAGTGCGAGACGATGCAGGTGATCCGGACCAATCCGGGCGCTGCGGGCGGCGGCAACATCGTCATCGGCCGCGTCGTGCATGTCTACACCGCCGACGATGTGCTCAACGAGCGCTTCCACGCCGATCCGGACGCCCTGGAAACCATCGGCCGCATGGGCGGCGCCGGCTACTGCACTACCCGCGATCGCTTCGAGATGCCGCGGGGGCGAGCTGCGCTCAATGATGAATGATGAACGATGAATGATGAGTAGGAAGAAAGCGTCCGCGGGCGTGCACCGCACGAACCAGAGCGCCTCCCCCACTTCCTACTCATCATTCATCTTTCATAATTCATCATTCCAAAAAGAATGCCCCCGGCGCGCGGGGGGCGCTGCCGGGGGCTGCTGCGGGGCTCATTTGAGAGGGGCACCCGCATCGTGCGGCCCGCCCCTCTTACTCATCATTCATCATTCATCATTCATCATTCATACTTCATCATTCAACTACACCCCATGCTGTTCCCGCAGTTGAGGCACTTGTAGCACGTCCCGCTCCGGACGGTGATGGCGCCGCAGTTGTCGCACGGCGGGGCGTCGCCGGCGCTGGCAAGGGCGACCGAGAGCGTGTCCGTGCGCATCACTGTGCTCGTCGACTCGATCTGAATGTGCGACTGCGACTTCCGGCCAGCCGGCGCCCGCCGGGCCGCCGGCGTCGTCTCGATCCGCGGCGAGCCATTGCCGTTGTCATGATCGCCCCCGCCTTCGTCGCCATCATCATCGTCGCTGTCGATCACGCGAGACTCGGCGAAGCGGGCTGCGCCGACGGCCCCCACGACGCCCGTCTCCCGCGCCCCGTTCGACCGCGCCGGCGCGTTCAGCTCGCGGAACCCCTCGACGAACTCCATCCCGAGGAACCGGAAGATGTAGTCAACAAGGCTCTTGGCGAACGGAATGTCCCGGTTGGTCGTCATCCCCGCTGGCTCGAACCGCTGGTGGGCAAACTTGTTCACCAGGCTCTCGACCGGCACCCCGTACTGCAGCGCGACCGACACGGCCGTGCCCAGCGAGTCCATCAGCCCGCCGATGGTCGAGCCTTCCTTGGCCATGGTGATGAACAGCTCGCCCGGCCCGCCGTCGTCGTACAGCCCGACCGTCAGATACCCCTCGTGCCCGGCGACATTGAACTTGTGCGTGATCGAGCGGCGCGTGTCCGGCAGCCGCCGGCGCATCGGCCGATGCACGATGCGCACCTCCGCCTCGCGCGCCGCCGGGGCGTCACCTCGGCTCGCCGCAGCCCCAAGGGCCGCAGTGTCGGCGGCGACCTCCTCCCGCAGGTCGGACTCCCCCAGTTCGTCCACCTCCTGCTCGAGATTCACTTCCTCAGCCTTCGTATCCGACTTGTTGCTCAGCGGCTGGCTCAGCTTGCACCCGTCGCGGTACAGCGCGTTCGCCTTCAGCCCGAGCTCCCAGCTCAGCCGGTAGCACCCCTTGATGTCGTCCACGGTCGCGTTGTTGGGCAGGTTGATTGTCTTGCTGATGGCGCCGCTGATGAACGGCTGCGCCGCCGCCATCATCCGGATGTGCCCCTCCGCCGCGATGTACCGCGTGCCGATCCGCCCGCAGGTGCTGGCGCAGTCGAACACCGGCAGATCCTCGTCGCGCAGGTGCGGCGCCCCTTCGACCGTCTGCGTGCCGCAGATGGTCACGTTCAGCATCTCGATCTGCTCGGCGCTGAGGCCGAGCCGGCGCAGCAGGTTGAACGACGGGTCGGCCTTCGCCTCCGCCGGATCGATCTCGAGCCGCTGCAGAGCCTCATCCCCGAGGCTCCACGCGTTGAAGGCGAACCCGAGCTCGAACACCCCCGGCAGGGCATCGGTGATCCGCTCCAGGTCGGCATCCGACATTCCCTTGCCGCGGAGCCACTGCGCCAGCGTCTCCCCTGGCTGGGCCCCGGCGGCGCCGGCTGGCAGTTCGACCTCCAGGTGCAGGGCGCCCAGCAGGTACCGCCGGATGTCGCGCCGCTCGTCGTCGGTGTAGCCCAGCGCCTCCAGCGCCGGATCGACCGAGGCGTTGGCGATCTTGAAGTAGCCACCGCCGGCGAGCTTCTTGAACTTCACCAGCGCGAAGTCCGGCTCGACGCCGGTGGTATCGCAATCCATCAGCAGGCCGATCGTCCCTGTCGGCGCGATCACCGAGACCTGCGCGTTGCGGAACCCGTGCCGCTGGCCCAGCGTCACCGCGTCACTCCACGAATCGACGGCGCACTTGAGCATCGCGTCCAGGTTCGAGAGATTGATCCGCCCCGAGC
>CAYMJK010000296.1:0-6954 GCA_964390535.1 uncultured Phycisphaeraceae bacterium
TCGCGTTCGTTGTAGGTCGGGACGACGACGAGGATGCGGGGGCTCACGGGGGGCTCAGGGGGGGCTGGTAGAGTCCTGCAAGGGTTCGACGCCGCCTGTGCGGCGAAAGGAGATGGTAGTGGCTCGCACAATGACGGACACATCGATCAGCGACGTGAGGGACGACATCGAGGCGCTGCGGCGGGATCTGATGGCGCTGCGGGACGACGCCGTGGGTGTCGCCAGTGGCGCCGCCCGGCGCGGGCAGGAGGCGGTGCGCGAGCGGGCGAACGCGGCGATGGGCTCGGCGCGGCATGTCGCGGATCAGGCGGAGTCGGCGTATGACCGCGGGGCGGATTATGTGCGGCAGAATCCGACGGCGGCGGTGCTGATCGCGATGGGTGTTGGCGCGCTGGCAACGCGGCTGATGATGATGAAGAACGATCGATAGAGCATGTTCGACCGGCTCATCATGGCGGCCGAGGCGGGCGCCGACGCGATTGCCGCGCGGTCGCAACTTGCCGGTCGGCGCTTGGAGCGGCTGGCGATGGCCAGCGCCGGGTATGTTGCCGCGGGGCTGCTGCTGGGGGCGGCGCTGGTGGGGCTGCTGGGGGCGCTGTATCTGGGGCTGGCGCCTGCGATCGGCCCGGCTGGGGCGCTGGCGCTGGTGAGCGCGCTGGCGGCTGTTGTCGGCGTCGCGCTGTGGCTGGGGAGCCGGCGGCTTGCGGAGTCGGGGCGGGAGCGGGTGAGTGAGTTCGAGCTTCGGCAGCGCGCGGTGGAGGCGACGGCGGCGCTGGAGGACGCCATTTCTTCCGATGCCGATGCTGAGGGCGATGGGGGCGGGGCGTCTGTAATCGATGGGCTTGTGCGCGCGGCGATGGCGAACCCGAAGCTGGTGGGCAGCGCGGGGTTTGCGGTGGTGAGTCTGCTCGGGCCGGGGACGACGATGAAGTTGATCGCGCGGGCCGCGGCGGCGGGGGGCGCGCTGCTTTCGATGGCCGAGGCGGTGTCGGAGAGCCGCGAGGCGCGGCGGCCGGAGTCGCCGCGCTCCGGCGGCGCCGGAATGAACGGACAGCGGCCGCGCGGGCGGGCTTCGGCCAGGGAGTCGGCGCGGCAGGCGCGGCATTGACGGCCACAGGGCATTGACAGACAAAGCAAAGCGGCCGGATGCGGGGGGCATCCGGCCGCGTGATAGGCGTTGCTTGCCGTAGTGGGCGCTGGATCAGCGCTCTTTGGCGCGGCGGGCTCCCTGGCGGCTGGAGCGGACGGCGCCGCGCTTCTGCTCGGCGGCGGGAGCGGGGGCGGCCTGCTTCTGGGGCGCAGGGCGCGGGGCGGGGGCAGCGCGCCGGGGAGGCGCGGGGGCTGCCCGGCGGATGGGCGCCGGCTGGGCGCGCGGCGTCGGGGCCGGCCTGCTCGGCCTTGCATCCGGCGCGCGGCGGACAGCGCGGCGGTCCAGAGTTCGCTGGGGGCTCCGCTCGACGCTCCGGGGCGCCGGCGCCGCGCGGCGGATGGTGTCGCGGCTGGAGCGGGTGATGCCCGGGGTCGGGCGGACGGTGGGAGTGGAGCGCACGGCCCGGCGCGGGGGCGCGGGCTGGGCTCGGCGCACCGTTTCGGGGCTGCGCGTGACGCCTGTGCGCTGCGGGGGGCGCGGCTGGGCCGTCGGAGTCCGCTCGGGCCCGCGTGGCGTGCGGGCGATGTGGCGCCGGTCATCATCGTGGCGGTCGCGGTCGCGCCAGCGATCGTGGCGCCCGTGGTCGCGGTCGCGATCGCGCCGGTCGAAGCGGCGGTGGTCGTCATGGCGGTGGCGGTCGGCGTAGCGGTGATGGTCGCGATGGCCGTGATGGCGCCTGAAGCGATCATGATGCGTCGAGCCGAAGTGGAGGCTCAGGGCGCCGCTGCGGAACGAGAGGCCGAAGTGCGGCTTGTGGCGCCACGTGCGATAGTGGCTGTAGGGGCGGTAATGCCAGCTCGAGGTGAGCGGGCGCGGCACATAGACCGGGGTCGGCACATAGACGGTCTGCACGACCGGCTCGACGCACACCGAGCAGGCGCACGGCGCCGGATCGCAGGGTGTGAGATAGAGGCAGCCGTCGCGCCGCTCGATCGAGAGGCCGTAGACCCCATCGAGCCAGGCGACATCGAGCGGGTGCTGATCGAGGCGGACGACCAGGGCGTCGTTGTGATACCACGCGCGGTAGCCGCAATCGCGGAAGATGCGCGACAGGTTGAGGCGCAGGGCGCCTGCCAGGCCGACCTCGTATTCGGCGCCTTCGATGAGCAGGACGCCGGCGCGGTGAGTCTCGCGGGCGTGATGGGGCGCCACCGGGTCGCCGCCGGCTGCGCATGCGCCGGCTGCGCCGAGCATTGCCACGCAGACGGCGATGGCGGCGATGAATCCGATTCCTGTCCGGGTACCTGCTTGTGCTGCTGCCCGGGTTCCTGCATTCGCGCGGTGTCGCATGAACGCTCCTTTCCATGCTCCGAGTTCGTGGGCCGCTGTGGGGCCAACTCCATCCGGTCCCGGCTCGTGGGCCCACGCGCCGGAGAGCGATCTTCGGACCGCTCAGACGGTACACCGCCTGTTGCAGCGCCCTCCTGACGCGGTTTCCTGCGGGCGCCTTACCGGCCTGCCGCGGGCGGCCCCGAGGCTGCCCCGGGCGCCCAGCTTGCCAGAAGAACGCGTGATTCTTTCAAAAAATGCCGGGGCGGGTGTCAGAACCTCCCGGGATCGGGAGTTACTCCCCTGACGGGTTCTGAAAGAACCCGAGGAGGATCGCCCGATGCCCGCTGCCGCAATCGCAGACACGACGCTCGTTACCGCCCCCGGCCCCGGCGCCCTCTCGCCGCTGGAGGCGGCGATCATGGACGCCTGCAACGGGCTGCACGAGGCCCGAGGCTTGGGCGACGGGGCGGCAGTCGAGGACCTGCGGGCCCACGTGCTCGCGCTGCTGGACCGGTACGACGCGACGGACGGGGAGAACCACCGGAACCCGGCGTGGGCCCGGCCCAACCAGCGGGCGCTGGCGATGAGCGCGCTGGGCGAGGTCGAGGCGGCCATCCGGCTGGAGACGGCTGCGCTGAAGTACGCAGACACGCCGCGGCGGCGGGAGATCAGCCTGGGGAATCTCGCGGAGCGGTGCATCCGTGCGGGGCGCCCGGAGGAGGCGGTGGGGTGGTTCCTCGGCGCGTACGAGGCTGCGCCCGAGAGCGTGCCGGTGCTGCTGACGGGGGCGCAGGCGCTGCACCTGACGGGTTGCAGCGCCGAGGCGGACGCGATCTTCGCGGCGTTTCTGGATGACCCGTCGCACATGCTGCCGCAGAGCGAACTGGGGGCGTATCTGGAGTACGAGCCGCGGCTGCGGGCCATGGCGGGGGCGCTGCCGTCGCTGGCGGCGCTGCTGGCCCGGTGGGAGGCGGCCCGCGGCGCAGCGGGCAGGGGAGGCGCGCGATGAACAGCAGCGATCACACGGAGTTCTGGCGGCTGTACGACCGGGGGGCGCGGCCGGCGATCGAGCGCGCCTGCCGGGTGGTGTCGCGCAGCCTGACGGACAACGGGATGGATCCGGACGAGATGATGGAGTGGGTGGATCAGCGGGTGTGGCGGATGCTGGAGCGCTGCGCGTTTCCGGTGTTTCACGACGATCCGGCGGCGCAGGAGGCGGCGGACCGGCTGCAGCGCAACGCGGCCGCGGCAGCGCGGTGGGCGTATCTGGCGCTGTCGCGGCGGCACTGGCGTCAACTCAGGCGCCGGCAGGAGTGGGCGGGGAGCCTGTCGCAGGCGGAGCGGCTGGCGCTTGCGCCGGCGCGGCGGCTGCCGCTGGAGCGGGCGGAGCAGATCGACGCCAGCCTGCAGCGCATCCGGGCAACGCTGGATGAGAATGTGCTGCAGAAGCTTGCGGCAACATGGCCGGAGAAGTCGGAGCGACACCGGGTTGCGCTGGCGCTGGGCGCCACCGGCAGCGAGGACGACCAACTGATCGAGGAGACGATGGACGGACAGATCAAGGCAAACACGATCGACCAGATGCGCTCGCGGGCGCGGCGGCGGGCGCGGGCGGCGCTGGGGCAGTCGGGCTCGTGGACGCTGGGGTTGGCGGCGTTTGCTGCGGGGGCGTGGCTGCTGGTTGCAGCGCCGGCGGCGAAGGCGGGTGAGGGTGAGCAGACCGGGGGCGGGCGGGCGATGGTTTGTGCGCCTTCGGGTGAGCAGACGGGTGGGGGGAGGAAGTAGGGGGGGCAAAGTTGAAAGTTGAAAGTTGAAAGTTCAAATCCGGAGGGGGAGCGGGGTTGCTGATTTCAACTTTGACTTGCTGATTTCAACTTTGAATTTTGAACTTTGAACTTTGTTCCAGGCTATTCCCAGCGGAAGATCTTGAGGGCGATGGCGAAGCTCACGATGCCCCAGGCGGCCATGACGGCGAGTTCGAAGCCGTGTGTGAAGATCGATTCGCCATCGAGCATCACCGCGCGCAGGGCGTCGTTGAGGGCGGTGAGGGGGAGCAGGCGGAGGGCGGCGTGGGTCACCTCGGGGAATCGCTCGTAGCTGAAGAAGACGCCGGAGGCGAGCCACATCGGGAGCATGACGAAGTTCATGAGGCCGGAGACGCCTTCGATCGTGCGCACGCGGGAGGCGATGAGGATGCCGAGGCCGGCGAAGACGATCGCGCCGAGCAGGCTCACGATAATGAAGGAGACGACGTCGCCGCGGAAGGGAACGCCGAGGATCCATGCGCCGAAGGTGGTCAGCACCGCGAGTTCGGCGACCAGGAAGACCATCCGCGAGAGCATGAACGAGAGCAGGAAGGATGATCGGCGCATGGGGGTGACCAGCAGCCGCTTGAGGAACTTGCGCCGGCGGACATCGGCGATGGCGAAGCCGATGCCCCAGATCCCGGTGCCCATGAGATTCATGCCGATCAGGCCGGGGAAGAGGAAGTCGACGTAGCGCGAGCCCTTCTCGGTCGCGTGCTCCAGTTCCAGCGGCGGCTCGACGGCGCCGGAGGCGCGCGCCAGCGCCGCCATGGTGCGCAGGCGCGCAGTTTCGGCCTCGGCGCGCACGGGGTCGAGGCGGAGCGTGGGGGGGGCGTCGGGGGTGTCGCCGGGCTCGAGGACGGCGTCCACCGCGGCGGTGCGCAGCTTGGCCAGCGCATCGGCGCGAGAGTCGTAGCGCTCGACGACGACATCATCCTGGGCTTCGAGGGCAGCGATCAGTTGCGCTGCGGCGCCATCCTGGCCATCTTCTCCTGCGCCACCAGTCGCGACCTCATCTGCGGGCGCCACGATGGCGACGCGGCTCGGCTCGACCTTGCCGGAGCGAAAGGCGAAGCCGAGGACGCCGGCGAGCACGAGCGGAAAGATGAAGACCCAGAAGACGGCCTCGGGCTCGCGCAGCATGCCGAGAATGCGCACCCGCGTCAGCTCGCGAACTTCCGCTACTCTCGTCATGGCTGGATCCTGGTCATGGCCCTACTCATCGCGCAGCCGCTTTCCGGTGAGGGCCACGAAGACATCTTCCAGCGTCGGCCGGTGCGTGCTGAGGTCATCCAGTTCCAGCCCGCGGGCCGCCGCAAGTTCCATGAGGCCGACGATCACGGCGCGCGTCCGGGTGACCGAGAGCGTGACCACCTGCCCCTCCGGGCGCACCTCGCGGACGCCCTCCAGGGCGGCAAGCTCGCCCTGCAGCTCGGCGGCGTCTGCGCCCATGAGCGAGAAGCGGACGAGGCTCTCCACGCCCAGCGAGGCGATGATGGACTGCGGGGAGCCGCGGGCGATGATCCTGCCGTGATCGACGATGATGAGATCGTCGGCGAGCCGCTCGGCCTCCTCCATGTAGTGGGTCGTGAGCAGGGCCGTGCCGCCGGCGGCCTTGAAGGTTTCGATGACCTCCCAGACGCGCCGGCGGGCCTGGGGGTCGAGGCCGGTGGTGGGCTCGTCGAGGAAGAGGATCTCGGGCTCGTTGAGCAGGGCGCAGCCGATGGAGAGCCGCTGCTTCTGCCCGCCGGAGAGCGTCTTGACGAGGGCGCGGCGCTTCTCGGTGAGGCCGATCATCTCGATGACATCATCGATGTCGGCGCCACGGGTGTAGAAGCTGCGGAAGAGGCGCAGGAGTTCGATGACGCGGATCTTGTCCTGGAACTCGGTTTCCTGCAGTTGCACGCCGATGCGCTGCTGAATCCAGCGGGCATCGCCGTTCCAGGCGCGGCCGAGGACGCGGACCTCGCCGGCATCGGGCTTCTTGAGGCCCTCGAGGATCTCGATGGTGGTGGTCTTGCCGGCGCCGTTGGGGCCGAGGACGCCGAGGCAGGCGCCGCGGCGGATGGTGAAGTCGATGCCATCCACGGCGACGACGTCGCTGTAGCGCTTGACGAGCCCGCGGACTTCGACCGCGGCGGTATCGGGATATGTCTGGGTCTGGGTCTCGGCCATGAGGGCCGATGGTATTCGCCCGATGGCTCACGCGGAGGCGCGGAGGCGCGGAGTGTCTGATCTCTGGCTCTCTGCTCTCAGTTCCCCCCTACGGACACCCGCGCGCGAACTCGTTCTGGAAGCAGAGGAAATCGAAGAAGTCGAGCATGCTGCTCCCGTCGCAGTCCGCCTTCGGATCGCCTGCGGCGAAGAGGTTCTGGAAGCAGAGGAAGTCGAAGAAGTCGAGCATGCCGCTCTCGTCGCAATCCGCCGGGCAGACGCCCGCCGCTTCATAGACGATGCGCAGCGACGGACGCGATCCGGCCGGGCCCTCGCGCGAGACGAACCGTTTCGCCGAGGCGAGCGACGACTCGTTTTCGTGCTTCATCACCCAGCCGAAGTTCGAGCCGGCGTCATCCACCCACCCCTGCACATCCGCGACCAGCCCGGCGCCCTCCCAGGTGTACACAGCCAGCGTCTGTGCGACCTCGGTGGACCCGGACGCGTCCGGGTCGAAGTCGCCGCCTTCGGACACCCAGAACTCGGTCGGGAAGAAGGTGTGCAGCCAGGTCG
>CAYMJK010000297.1:0-3183 GCA_964390535.1 uncultured Phycisphaeraceae bacterium
GCTCATGTCGTGCGGCTGGGGCGCGATCTGGGACGCTGGATTGTCTGTGCGTCTGTTGTGCTGCCGCACGGGCTGGAAGCCCGTGCCACCTTAGCGCGTGTGGTGGTGCATGGCGAGGTCGACCCAGGCGTCGCTCTTGGCCACTTCCGAGCGAGCCATGGCGGGGCGGCGGCTGGCCGTTGCCTGCGCCAGGCGCCAGAGGGCGTCGGCGCCGATGGCGCGCAGCGGGCCGGTCGTGGGGGGGGCAGCGCGGCAGAGGGCGACGAGTGGGGCGAGACCGTGGCGGCGGATGAGGTCATCGTCGAGGCTGACGAAGACCTCGGCCAGCCCCGGGTCGCCCTGGCGGCCGCTGCGGCCGGCGAGCTGGCGATCGACGCGGGCCTCATCGTGGCGCTCGGTGGCGATGACGACCAGGCCGCCGGCTGTGCGGGCGCGGTCGTCGAGGATGATGTCGGTGCCGCGGCCGGCCATGTTGGTGGCGACGGTGACTGCGCCGGCGCGGCCGGCATCGGCGATGATCTCGGCCTCCTCCTGCTCGCGGGTGGCGTTGAGGATGCGGCAGAGGACGCCGCGCTCGGCGAGGAGGGCGCCGAGCTGCTCGGAGGCGTTCACGCTGCGCGTTCCGACGAGCACCGGTCGCCCCTGCTCATGCAGCGCGGCCACACGATCGGCGACGGCTTCGAACTTGCGCTGCTCGGTGGTGAAGATGCGGTCGCGGGATGTCCTGCGGATGACGGGCTTGTGGGTGGGCACGCGGATGACGCCGAGGCGATACCAGCGCCACAACTCGGGGCCGACCTCCCAGGCGGTGCCGGTCATGCCGCTGAGGCGCTGGTACCGCTGGAAGAAGCGCTGGTAGCTGATGCGGGCGCTCGTGCGGCGCTCGCCGGTGATCTCGACGCCTTCCTTGGCCTCGACAGCCTGGTGCAGGCCGAGCTGCCACTGGCGGCCCTCGAGGATGCGCCCGGTGGAGCGGTCGACGATGACGACCTTGCCGTCGCGAATGATGTAATCGTCGCCAGCGCGGAAGAGTTCGCGGGCGGTGAGGGCCTGCACCATCAGCTCCTCGCGCCGGCGCGGGCCGGCCCAGAAGGGGGCGAGACCCTCGGTGATCTCGCCGAGGGCTGCGCGGCCGCGATCGGTAAGCGTGATGCGGCGGAGCTTGCGATCGACAATGTAGTGCTCGCCGGCGCCGAGGCGCGAGGCGAGTTCGGCGGCGAGGCGGTAGTGGCTGAAGCGCTCCAGCGTGGCTTCCTGCGGGACATCCTCGGCGATGATGGCGGGGGTGACCGCCTCGTCGATGAGGACGCTGTCGGCCTCGTCGATGATGGCGGCGTAGTGGCCGCGCTGGGTGACCAGCTGTGTCCAGTCGGCGCGGCCGTCGCCGGCGGCGGTGGTGGTGGGGGGGGCAGCGCGGCCGCCGACGAGCTGATCGAGGGCGGCATCCAGCAGCCGCGGCGCCAGCGGGGCGACAAGCCGGTCGCGGAGGTGATCGAAGATGAACTGCTTGTCGGCGCCGTAGACGATGTCGCAGGAGTAGATCCGCCGGCGCTGTTCGGACGTCATCTGGTCCTGGAGCGCGGCGACGGTGAGGCCGAGGCGGCGGTAGGCGCTGCCAGTGGTCTGAGCGTCGCGCCGGGCGAGATAGTCGTTGACGGTGACGATGTGGACGCCGCGGCCGCTCCAGCCGTCGAGAGCGGCGGGGAGAATCGCGGTGATGGTCTTTCCCTCGCCGGTGGCCATCTCCGCGAGCCGGCCGGAGGCCATGACGATGGCGCCGGCGACCTGCTCGGGGTGCAGGGCGAGGCCGACCTGGCGGCGCACGACCTCGCGCATGATGGCAAAGGCGCGATCGATGACGGCGGGATCGTCGCGCCGGCGGGCGGAGGCGGCAGCCTGGCGGATCTCATCGACCTCGGCATCCAGCGCCTTCTCGGAGAGGTCGGCAAGTGCGTCGGCGCGGGCGCAGATGGCGCGGGCGCGCCGGAGTTCGGCAGCGCGCAGCTTGCGGCGGGCCGCGAGGCCGCGGGCCTTCTCGCCGAGCAGATCGATTCCCTTGGCCGGCTGGACCCGCTGAACGGGGCGGGCAAGGGCGGGCCAGAGGCGCTCGGCCCGGCGCGCCGGGGCCGGGATGGTCGGAAGCGCCGTCAAGAGCGCTGGCGCCCCTCGAAGAACTGGCGGATGCCGCGGAGCCACTGCTGGCCGAGGGGCTCGGCGGGCGCCGGGATCCGGATGCGCGCGCGCAGGCCGGGGCGGGCGCCGCCGAGATCGGCGCCGGGGGCGGGCTCGACCACGAGCATGAACTGCGGCGTGAGGGCGCGGGGCGTCTCGGTCGCGCCCGGATCGAGCAGGATCTCGCCGCCCGCCGCGGCGGTGAGGGCGGGGTCGAAGATCTCGCGCGAGGCGGCGGGATTGACGACGACGCGGCCGACGGGGATGACGCGGGCGGCGTCGCCCTCGATGCGCATGGATGCGCGGGCAGCGCCGGCGGCGAGGGCGCCGACGCGCTGGGTCTCCGGGAGGGCAGCGCGGACGATGAGATCGTCGGTCGTTGCCACGACGGCGAGCAGCTTGCCGCGCTCGACGAACTTGCCGAGGAGGTTCGTCAGGCGTCCGGTGTGTCCGTGGGGCGGCAGGATGCGCCCATCGACGGGCGCCCGGACGGTGAGGGCGTCGATGCGCCGCTCGGCTCGGGCGAGTTCGCCGGCGAGGCGATCGATCTCGATCTGGGTGAGTTCGGCGCGGGCGTTGGACTGGCTGACCATGGCGTCGCGCTGGGCCATGGCCTGGGCGAGGCGGGCGCGCAGCACGGCGGCCTCGGTCCGCAGTTCGCTGTTCTCGAGGACGAAGAGGATGTCGCCGGCGGCGACGGCGTCGCCGGGGGCGACGAGGGCTTCGGCAACGAATCCGGGCTCGGTGGCGCGGGCCGGGGCGCGCACCCGCGACTCGACGACGCCGGTGGCGTGGGCTGCCGCGGGCGCGGGGATGAGGCCGATGGCGGCGCCGAGGGCGCCGAGGGCGAGGAGCGTCACGCTGATCGCGCGGGCGCGGCGGCCGACGAGTTCGGGCGCGCTGAGCAGGTGGGCGGTCCCTTTGACCAGCGGCCAGATGAGCCATGCGATCGCCATGATCGCGGCGAGCACCGGCGCGAGGGTGCGCAGGGTCGGGTGCTGCCAGATCACC
>CAYMJK010000298.1:0-4667 GCA_964390535.1 uncultured Phycisphaeraceae bacterium
TCAGCCGCTCCGCCTCCGGCCGCTCGGCCCACGCCCGCGGCGCCAGGATCTCGAAGCGGCGGGCGCCCTCGCCCTCCGGCTCGATGCGGATGCGCCCGGCGCGCCCGCCCCGGGGAAGGGCGGCCTCGATGCGCGAGGCCCACTCCACGACGATCACCACCGCCTCGCCGGGGGCGGTGAGGCGATCCCAGTCCACGCTCTCCAGGTCGTCCGGCCCGGCGAGGCGGTAGGCGTCCACGTGGGCGAGGGCGGGCCGGCCGGCCGAGTCGTCGCCTGTCGGCTCGTGGGGCGGCTCGTACTCGTTCACCAGCGTGAAGGTCGGGCTCGAGATGGCACGCGGATCGATCCCCATGCCCGCGGCGATCGACCGCGTGAGCGTGGTCTTCCCCGCCCCGAGCGGGCCATCGAGCCCGAGAACGTCGCCGGCGCGCAGCAGCTCGCCGAGAGCCTCGCCGAGGGCCGCCGTCGCCCGCTCATCGCCGGAATGAAACCGCCACAGGCGCACCGGTCATTCTTGCCCGTGATCCCACCCGAGCCCGCCGGCATCGATCCGCTCGCCCTCCGGCGAGATCACGATGCAGCCGGCGCCCTCGCTGACCGAGCCGACCCACGTCAGCCGCGTGCCGCCGGGAGTCGCGCCGGGAAGGTCGCTGCCGGCGCGGACGGTGAAGAGCAGTTCATAATCCTCGCCGTCACTCAGTGCCCGGCGCCAGCCGACGCCCGTGTCCGGGATGGCGCGGGCCTCGATCTCCAGCCGCACGCTGCTCGCCGCGGCGAGCCTGGCGCCATCGATCCCGAGGCCATCGGAAAGATCGATCATCGCCCCGAGCTGCTCGCCGAGCGTCTCCGCCAGCCAGGCGCCCTCCGCCAGCCGCGGCTCGAAGGTGAGGTGCCGGCCGAGGCCGGTGGCGGGATCGAGGCTGCCGCCGAGGCTGCCGGTGATGTAGATGGCGTCGCCGGGGCGGGCGCCGGCGCGCAGCACCGGCCCGCGAGCGGGCGGCGGCGCGCCGAGAACGGTCGTCGTGAGCGCCAGCGGGCCATCGGCGATGGCGATGTCGCCCCCGATGAGCGGGCAGCCGAGGCGCTCTGCCGCGGCCTTGGTGTGGGCGAAGAGTTCGTCCCCCAGCGCGAATCCCCGCGGGAGGGCGGCAGCGACCACGGCGCCGAGGGGGCGGCCGCCCATGGCGGCGATGTCCGAAAGCGCGCGCGCGATCGCCTTGCGCCCGATCAGTTCCAGCGGCGTCGCCGGCGCCGGCCGGAAGTGCGCGCCCGCGATGAGCTGATCGACGCTGATGAGCAGGCGGTCGCCGCCGGGCGTGCGCAGCACAGCGCAGTCATCCCCAGGCCCGGTCTCGATGTGCCCGAAGGCGCCGGTCATCCCGGCGGAGCGCTGGTAGATCGACCGCAGCAGATCCGATTCGCGCTGTGGTCGGGGTTCGGCGGCCACGGCTCAGCCCGACAGCTCGCCGACGAGCTTCGCGAGCTGCTCGACGCTGCGCTGCTCGAGGATCTTCGCGATGCGGGCATCCTTGGCCCCGGTCTTCGCCAGCGCGGTCTCGGCCCGCTTCCACAGGCCGTCGGCCTTCTTCTTCTCGCCGCCCGCCTCGGCGAGGTAGAGCTCGCTGACGATCTCACCGAGCTTCTGCACGGTGATGGTGTCGAGGTTCTGGTAGTACCGGTTGATCACCTTCTGCTGATACCGGCTGTAGTCGCGTCCTGGGGCCATGGTGCATCGTAGGAAGGGGGCGGAACGCAGAGCACGCGGAGGGAGCAGAGGAACGCGGAGCAGGGGAACAACCACAGATGACACGGATGGGAGACACAGGTAGAAGATGGTTTGTGACCTTGGAGCCTGGGCGTTGCCTTGGGCTCCGGCCTGGTGGCGTCGTTGGCGCCACCCCCCACGGAAGACACGTTCTTCACATCTGTGACCCCATCTGTGCCCATCTGTGGTTCCTCCCGCCTCTGCTCCCTCCGCTTCCTCTGCGTTCCTTCCCAGTTCTCGCGCTTCGGTTTTCGCTGTCCGCTTTGCTCCCCTACCATCGCCCCCGATGCTGAAGCAACTGGACGAGATCGAGCAGAGTGGGCTGCGCGAACTGGGCGCGGCCGCGGGGCCGGACGCCCTGGAGCAGTGGCGGATCGCGTGGCTCGGGTCCAAGGGGCGGCTCAAGGCCGCCCTCGCTGGGCTCAAGGATGTGCCCAGGGACCAGAAGCCGGCCGTCGGCCAGCGGATGAACGCGGTCAAGAAGGCGCTGGAAGAGGCGTTCGAGGCCCGCAAGGAGTCGGTGGGCGCTGGTGGGGGCGGCGGGCGTGGAGGCGGCGCGGCCGAACTTGCGGGGATCGACCTGACCGAGCCGGGCGTCATCAGTTCGCAGGCCGTCGGCCGGGCCCACATCATCACCCGTGTGCGCAACGAACTCGTCGATGTCTTCGCCCGCATGGGCTTCGCCGTTGCCGAAGGGCCCGAGGTCGAGGATGACGAGCACAACTTCATCAAGCTCAACATCCCGGCCGACCATCCCGCCCGCGACCCGACCGACAACTTCTACGTCGACGATCCGGCGACCACCGAGCGCCCGCGCATGCTGCGCTCTCAGACCAGCACCGTGCAGATCCGCACGATGGAGGACGCCACTCTGCGCGGCTGGGGCCCGCCGATCAAGGTCGTCGCCCCCGGGCGCGTCTACCGCCCCGACACCGTGGACGCGACGCACTCGTTCATGTTTCACCAGATCGAGGGGCTGTATGTCGACCTCGGCGTCTCGATGGCGGATCTGAAGACGACGCTGCTCAGCTTCGCTCGGGCGTATTTCGGCGAGGGGGCCGATGTCCGCCTGCGCCCGAGCTACTTCCCGTTCACCGAGCCCTCGGCCGAGTTCGACATGAAGATCGCCCTGCGCCCCGGGGCCCCGGCGAAGTGGATCGAACTCGGCGGCTGCGGCATGGTTCACCCGAGCGTGCTGGAAGGCTGCGGCATCGACGCGGAGGAGTGGACCGGCTTCGCCTTCGGCTTCGGCATCGAGCGGCTGGCGATGGGCAAGTACGGGATTCCGGATATCCGGATGCTGTATGAGAACGACCTGCGGTTCCTGCGGCAGATCTGAACGAACGGGCCGTGGCGAAGAGGTAACCGAAGAAGTCTTATCCACAGATGAGCATAGATGAAGGCATAGATGATGCCGATTCTGGCGGCACGGCTAGACTAGAAGTCCCAGCCCCACCATCTCCTCAACTCGGCCATTCGCGTGCGAGCAATGTCGCGGATCTGTGGGTTGATACTCCATCGCCGGCGCGCAATGAGCGGCCCGAACCGCTGCTCGGCATTTGGGAATCCGGAAGCGGCTCGGACCGCCCAGTGGAAGACCATCGGGTCATCGTGGCGCAGCCCGGCATCCACAATCTCGAGGAGTTCGGGCGCCGTGCGCTCGGCCTCGCTGAATTCAGCCAGGAACACTTCGTACATGACCCATTCCTTCATCCGCGGGTCGCCGGCCTCAAAGGCGCGAACAAGCCCCTCGCTGTACGCGCGTCGCCTGCGCACCGATTCGATCGCCACCGCCGCTGCCTGCATGGCGTAGCCGCTGCCACCTTCCTCCAGGAAAGCCTCCAGAGCAGTGGTGATCGTCGGATCATCCCAAGCTTCAACACCCGCGAGCCGGATGGCGTAGGCATCCCCCGCCGAGATGCGCGCCGCAACGAACTGAGCGGCCCATTGCTCGCGGATGTCGTGGCGACCGATGGCGCGATAGATCTCGATAATGTCGAGTTGATCGCTGAGCGAACCGCTGGCGATTCTTTGCGCCAGTTCTTCGGCTTCGGTCGGATCGGGTGTTATGCTCAGCATCGCGATCTGCGCCCCGTGACCGGCGACCGGGTCGTCGGCAAGCCGGCGGAGGACCGGCGCAGCCTTGTCGGGCCATCCGTGGGCCAGCGCCCGGATCGCGTCTCGCCTGGTGTGCGCATCAAGCGATGCGTCCTGCGCGGCCGATTGGAAAACCCGCCGCATTTCGTGCTCGTGCGCGGCGCCAGCCGGCCAAAACGACAGCGCATTCACTGCGCTTGCCCGCACCTCCTCTCGACCCCGCTGCCCTGCCGAGTCGATGAGCGCCACCGCCACTCGCGAATCGCGGCTCCCCGAAAGCAGGAAGATGTCCCCCGTGCTCAGCCCATCGCTCCGCGCAAGTGCCTGTGTCACGATCCACCGCTCGGTTCCGCGTGAGACGAGGCCCTCGTACAAACGGCGACGCAACTCGGTTTCGGCGTCCATGTTCGCCGCATCGCGAAAGTACATCCACACCAGCGCCCGGTCCGGTACCATCGAGATCCAGCCCGCCTCACGCACTCCCGGCGTCGCGTGCAGCGCCAGCCCGCCCGCGATCACCAGCGCCCCCAGCGCCGCCCAGCGCCACCGGCGCCGCGCCTTGAACAGTCTCCGCTCGCCCTTCGCCTCGCGCCCGCACTCCGGACACCGCCGGCCCGGCGTCCCCTCCATCGAGTACCAACAGCGCGGGCACCGCCGCGTCCGTCCCTGGCGCAGCCGCCGCAGCCAGTCCGCCCAGAGCGCCCACGCGAGCACGGCCCCGCCGGTCAGCCCGACGAGCCACCCCGCGCTCAGCCATGCCCAGGTCGCCCATGTCACCACCGCAGTCTACGCGAATTGTCACAAT
>CAYMJK010000299.1:0-6047 GCA_964390535.1 uncultured Phycisphaeraceae bacterium
CGAGCCTGGCGCAGCATCGTGCTCCTGGCGGCGGCCGCGGCCCTCGGCGGCTGCACCAGCCACTCCGGCGGCGGGTACTACTCCGGCGGCTACTACAGCGGCTCGGGCTACACCCGGGCCTCGTACTGCGTCGGAGGGCCCCGCTACCGCGCGTCGTACACCGGCGGCCACGAGGCCGTCTTCTACGGCATCGCCGCCGGCGGCTACTACCTCACCGAGTGGCTCAACGACGTGAACTGGTAGCGCCGGCCGTAGCGCGGCCCGTAGCACGGGCTTCCAGCCCGTGACCGTAGCATGCGGCTTCCAGCCCATGCCGCGGCAGGACGGCGCCCGACGACCAGGAGCAATGGGCGTCGCCCGCCACTCCCACTGACCTCAAGGCAGGTCAGTGGCACGAGTGGCACGTGTGCGGGCACGGCAGGATGCCTGTGCAGACGAAGACATGGGCTGGAAGCCCATGCTACGGGGGACACGGGCTGGAAGCCCGTGCTACTCGTCGCGCAGGGCGGCGCTGAAGTTGTCCAGGAGCGTGCGCCAGAGTTCGGCCTTCTCGACCAGGTCGTACTCGAGGGCGTCGGCGAGGCGGGAGAGGTCGCCGGCGCGCATCGACTCGCGCACTTCCATCAGGGATGATGCGAGTTCATCGATGCGCATCGCCAGGGAGATCGGAGGTTCGGCGCCGGCGGCGCCCGCGGCCGCTGCATTCGCTCCTCGCTTCGCTCCTGTCCCCGCGCTTGCGCTCGGGGCTCTCTCCGCCTCCTCCGCCTCCTCCGCCTCCTCCGCCCCGCGCACATCCGGGGCGCGCTCCAGCGTCAGGTTTTCCGGCGAAATGTTCACCATCGTCGTCGTCTGCTGCACAACCTGCTGCACCGCCTGCCACAGGCCGAGGGCCTCGCCCAGGGAATCCATGGCCTCGCGCGCCTGGCCGGCATGGATCATCGCCGCGGCCTGCTTCTGCATGTGAATGGCGTCGGCGAGGGCGTCGCGGCTCTCCATCAGCGTGGTCCGCACGAGGGCGATCGGCTCGGCGGTCTTCAGCGCGACCTCGGCGCCGGGCATCTCCTCCTCCGACGGGCTGCCGAGCTGCTCGTCGGTCAGGGCCTCGCCATCAAGCGCGATCTCGATGACGATGCGCCCCGCCGAGCGGGCCTGCTCGATCCCGGTTTCGATGGCGCAGGCCAGCGTCGGGCGGGCGACTTCCAGCGGCGTGTCATCCAGCATCACTCGCATCACGATTCCTCCTCGCTCGACACCGGCGGGCAGCACGCCGCTGCGGTCCGCTCGTCGCGCAGCCGCTTCTTGTGGATCAGCCGGATGTTCCGCGCGTAGATCACGATCCCGGACGACTGGCCCAGCACCCCGACGAGGTCGCGCCGCCAGACGAAGTACACGAACAGGCAGACGCCGCCCGCGAGACTGATCCACCAGAATACGTCCGGGATCACGCTCTGGCGCTGCCGCTCGCTCACGATCCATTGAATCAGGAAGCGGCTCGAGAAGATCAACTGCCCCCCCAGCCCCACCGAGACCCAGATCATGCTCACCCACCCGGTAATGTTGAGCAGCCGGAAGATCTTGTACCGGTCATACGCCTCGGCCTCCGCGGCGAGCCAGCCGAAGCGATCGTGGAACTCCGCCTCGCTCATCGGCCCCAGTTCGCCCCCCTCGTGCCCGCGGATGGTGTACTCGGCCTCGCCGTCGCCGTTCTGCGTGCGCTCGACCGAGCCGGTCGCCGCGCCCCAGCGGAAATCGAGCACATACGCCGCCCCGCGCGAGCCGTCGTCCGGGTCCGGCCGGTAGACCAGCCAGGCGCCCAGCAGCACCAGCAGGATCATGAGCGCCGGCGGCTCCCATTTCACGCGTTTGTCCTTCAATGAGCCGACCCTGGCGGGCCTGCCCCGACTTCGGCAGGCTCGAGCGCTGCCGCGGCGGGGGCGGCGGCCTCGACGGGCTCGCAGGTGACCGGCCGGCGGCGCGCGCGCATGTAGCGCACTGCGAAGCAGTCGATCAGCCCCGGCAGGGCCCGCTTGACGATGCCCATGCCGTACTTGGTCTGCCCCGCGGTGCGGGGCCTGTGCGAGACCTCCATCTCCACCACGGTGTACCCCATCTGCCGCGCCGTCACCGGGATGAAGCGGTGCATGCCGCGCAGCTCCAGCGGCAGCCGCAGCGCGACCTCGCGCCGCATGATGCGCAGCGAGCACCCGGTGTCACGGATGGTGTCGCCCAGCAGCCAGCGGCGGAACTTGCGCCCCACGACCGAGCCGGCGCGGCGGACAGCGCTGTCCTTGCGCGCGCGCGAGCGGTCTCCCTGGGCCATGTCGGCGCCGGATCGGCGCAGCAGTTCCAGCATCGGCGCCAGGTCGGCCGGATCGTTCTGCAGATCGGCATCCAGCGTGGCGATGAGGTCGCCGCGAGCGGCGCGGAAGCCGGCGTGGAACGCGGCGGACTGCCCGTGGCCGCTTCCGGGCGGCGTGCCGGTCATCGCGATGCAGCGCAGCCAGGGACGCTCGGCCATGAGGCGCTGGGCGACGCGGCGCGTGCCATCGGAGGAGCCGTCGTCCACGAGCACGAACTCCCAGCGCAGCCCGAGGGGCGCCAGTGCGCGAGCGACCTCCGAGACCAGCGGGCCGATATTGTCCTGCTCGTCATGTGCCGGCGCCACGATCGAAAGGTCGAGCCCGGGGCCGGGGTCAGTCATGGCTAACATCGTAGGGAAGGGCCGGGGCGGGCGGCTCGGTGGCCTAGCATTCTGCGACTTGGAATCGTTCTAAGATATCGAGATTCAGAATGCACCTGCGCCACTCCGATCACGATCACGGCCCCCCCACCGTCCCGGTGAAGTTCATCCTCGAGGACCCGGAGGGGCTCACGGGCTCCGAGAAGGGGGAGTGGGATCTCGTGGCCGCCAAGGGCGAGCACCTGCTGGAGGTCGCCATCGAGGCGGGGATCAACGTCGAGCACGCCTGCGGCGGGGTGTGCGCCTGCTCCACGTGCCACGTGTACATCGAGCAGGGGATGGATGATGTCGCCGAGGCGACCGAGGCGGAGGAGGACCGCGTCGAGGAAGCGCCGGGGCTGCAGGTGAACAGCCGGCTGAGCTGCCAGTGCGAGATCGAGGGGGACGGGCCGATCGTGGTGCGGGTGCCGGCGTGGAACCGCAATGCGGTGAAGGAAGTGCCGCACTGATGGGCGTGATTCCCGAGCAATACGATCCGCGGGCGGAAACGGTGCGGACCGAGGCGCTTCGCGCAATGGCGCCGGAGCAGCGCATTGCCCAGGTGAACGCTATGTGGCGAATGCTCCGGACGATGATCCTTTCCCAGCTTCGCGAAGATCATCCGGAATGGAGCGAAGCGGAACTCTCGACCGCGGTTGCGCAGAGGATGTCTCATGGAGCCACCAGAGGTCCTGCTGCTCGCCATCGGCGCCCTTGAGCGGCTTCGCATCGAGTACTTCGTGACCGGCTCGATCGCCTCGTCCTCCTACGGGGATCCGCGTGCGACCATGGATGCTGATGTGGTCGTGCGCCTGAGTGAATGGCAGGCAAGGAATCTCTGCGAGGCCTTCCCAGAGGAGGGGTTCTATATCAGTCCGGAGGCCGCCGCTGCGGCTGCGAGAGCGGGGCAGGGACAGTTCAATCTGATCCACGCCGAGTCGAGCTTCAAGATCGACTTCATGGTGGCGGGCGAAGACCAGCTCAGCGAGAGCCGCTTCGCCCGTGCAAGGCAGCGCAAGCTCGAAGCCGGGGCAACGGCTGCGTTCGCCTCCCCTGAGGATGTCATTCTCAGCAAACTCCAGTTCTACCGCGAAGGCGGATCCGACAAGCACATCAGTGACATCCGCGGCATCCTCCGCGTCAGCGGGGCCGACCTCGACCGTGATTACATCGAGCGATGGGCCGCCCGCCTCGGCGTCCAGTCGCATTGGCGGAAGGCGTCTGAAGGACTCTGACGGCGCCGGCCTGTGGCGTCGGGCTGTCCGCCTCGACGCTTCATCGCCCGGAAGGGTGATGCCACGAACCGCGCCCCCCTACCATCCGCCCGCATGACCACCGCAACCGCCGCCAAGCCCGCCGCAGAGGCCCAGCCGCCGACCCGCCGCGCCCTGCTGGATGTCAAGGACCTGAAGACCTGGTTCCCCGTCCGCTCGGGGATCCTCCAGCGCGTCACGGGGCACGTCAAAGCCGTGGATGGCGTCACCTTCCGCATCGATCAGGGGGAGACGCTGGGGCTGGTCGGCGAGTCCGGCTGCGGCAAGACGACGGTCGGGCGGACCCTGCTGCGCCTGATCCCCGCCACCGGCGGCACGGTCACGTTCGAGGGGCGCAACGTCTTCGCCGCCCGCGGCGCCGAACTCAAGCGGCTGCGCCGGAACATGCAGATCATCTTCCAGGACCCCGCCGGGAGCCTCAACCCGCGCATGCGCATCGCCAGCATCGTCGGCGAGCCGCTGGTGGTGCACGGCATGGTCTCGGGGCGCGACGAGCTGCGCACCCGCGTCGAGGAACTGCTCGTCAAGTGCGGCATGCCCAAGGCCGCCGCCGACCGCTACCCGCACGAGTTCAGCGGCGGGCAGCGGCAGCGCATCGGCATCGCCCGGGCGCTGGCGCTGGAGCCGAAGTTCATCGTCTGCGACGAGCCGACGAGCGCCCTGGATGTGAGCATCCAGGCGCAGATCATCAATCTGCTGACCGACCTGCAGGGCGAGTTCGGCCTGAGCTATCTGTTCATCAGCCACGACATGGCTGTGATCCAGCACGTCTGCCAGCGCATCGCCGTCATGTATCAGGGGAAGATCGTCGAGCACGGCTCGCGCGAGGAGATCCTCGAGCGCCCGCAGCACAAGTACACGCAGTCGCTGCTGAGCGCTGTGCCGGAGCCGGATCCGCGGCGCCCGCGGAAGCGGGTGGTGTTTGAGGGCGGGGCGATGTAGGGGGCGGGGGAATGATGAATGATGAGGGATGAATGATGAGGCGGAGGGTGGCGGCTCGCTGTGCTCGGCTGGCGCTCTGAATGAGGACTGAGGGCGTCGTGAACGGCTCGCGCTACGGGTTTGCGCCCGTGGTCGCGAGCTTGCGCTCGCGGGCTCTCTCTGTGAACAACTCGTCGAGAAACTCGACGGGGTGCTGGGCGCGGCGATCGGTTCCATCGTGGATCTGGTGGCGGCAGGAGGTCCCGGTGGCGAGGATGGCCTCGTCCGGCGCGGCGGCGCGCACGGCGGGGAAGACCGAGAGGGCGCCGATCTTCATCGAAAGATCAAAGCGCTTGCGGGTGTAGCCGAACGCGCCGGCCATGCCGCAGCAGGTCGAGTCGGGGACGGTGAGGCGATCGCCGAGGATGCGCCGGAGGATCGCAGCGCTGGAGTCGGCGCCCCAGAGCGACTTCTGGTGGCAATGGGCGTGCAGCGTGGCACGGGCTTCCAGCCCGTGTTCCCCGGTGGCACGGGCATCCTGCCCGTGCTTCGCGCCCTGGGGTTCCGCCCCGCGGCCCGCACTCGGCGTCCCCACGAACTCCGGCCGGCAGGGATGCTGGTCCCACCGCTCCTCCAGGAACTGCTCGACCAGCCTGGCCCGCCCCGCCAGATCATCGCGCAGCGCGCGCGCAGTCTGGACCTTGAGCTGTGGCCAGTCGTCGGTGATCGCGGAGAGGCACGAGGGCTCAAGCACGAGCAGCGGCTCGCCCGGGGCCAAATCGGCGTCGAGCCGGGCCGCGGTGGCGTCGATGGTCGGCAGCGCCTGCTCCAGCAGGCCGGCGGAGATCATCGAGCGGGCGCAGCAGCCGGCGTCCAGCAGGCGGACGCGGTAGCCGAAGGCCTCGAGCACGCGCTTCGCCGCGAGGCCGATGTGCGGCTCGTTGTACATGGTGAAGCAGTCAGCGAAGAGGGCGACGGAGGGGGCGTCGTGGGGCAGCGCGGCGGCAAGGTCGGCAGGCTGCAAGCCTGCCCCACTCTCTCTTGCAGCCCCCCACTGGCGCTTGAGCGAGCGGCGGAGCGGGGGGAGCGAGCGGCGCGGGTCGAGATCGATGAGCCGGCCGAGCGCGAAGCGG
>CAYMJK010000300.1:0-2775 GCA_964390535.1 uncultured Phycisphaeraceae bacterium
CGAGTACACTGGACGATGTCATCCGATCTATCCCGCGGCTTTCCTGAAGGGAGTGTGATCATGCAGCGCAGCGCCATCCTGTTCGTCCTTGCCGGGGCCACGAGCGGCGCTTCGGCCCAGTACGCCTGGCAACTGGAGGTCGATGATCCCCTCATCACGCCAGCGGACCTGACGAAGACGTTCACGCTTTCGGCGGTCTTTCCCCCCGCCGACTGGGCGTTTGCCGGCGCCCGGCTGAGCATCCACGCTTCGGAGGCCGGCTGGTCCGACGCATCGCTCATCGACCCCGGCGGGACCGGCCCGGGCACGAATCCCGGCAGCATCGCCGGCCCCGATGTCGTCGGGATCATCGTCGGCCAGCTGCATTTCCCTCCTCCGATCATCGCCGATCCGACCAGCCCGCAGCCCGTCTGGAGCGGCGACTTCACCATCACCGACTTCACCGTCCGCGAGATTCATTTCAGAACGGTGACGGAGGATTTTCGAATCTACCCCGACATGGAGAGCGCGTTCTCGATGCGCCAGGTTCCCGTCGAGAGCAACGCGCTCCTCTTCTTCCCCGCGCCGGGCGGCCTGGCGGTCATCGGTCTCGCTGGTCTCGCCCTCGCCCGGCGCAGGCGCTGAGCGCTCGACCGGCGCGTGCTCACCGCGCCGGCATCTCCCACGGAGTCTGCGGCTCGTATCCGATCAGCCGGTACAGCTCCGTCCGCGTCTGCATCGCCCCCACGTGCGACGCCTGTGAGCCCTCCGCGCGCAGTTCCGCCAGGAACCGCTGCACCGCCCCCATCGCTACCCGCAGCGCGCTCACCGGGAAGATGACGAGGTCATAGCCCAGGGCGCCGAAGCGATCGCCGCTCATGAGCGGTGTCTTGCCGAACTCGGTCATGTTCGCCAGCAGGTAAATCCGCCCCGCCTGCCCCCGCCCCCGGCGCAGGCCCTCGGCGAACGCGCCGAACTCGGCCTCGCTCGTCAGCCCCTCGGGAAAGATCATCTCCGCCCCCGCCTCGACATACCGCAGGGCACGCTGGATGGCGCTGGAGAGCCCCTCGACGCCCGCGGCATCCGTGCGCGCACAGATCAGGAACCCGTCCCCGCGATCCCGCGCTGCTCCGGCGGCCCACTCGATCTTCTCCACCATGTGATCCACCGGGACGAGCGTCTTGCCCTCGAGGTGGCCGCACCGCTTCGGGAAGACCTGATCCTCGAGGTGCAGGCCCGCAGCGCCCGCCCGGGCGTATTCGATCACCGTCCGCCGCGCCATCTCCGCCTCACCGAACCCGGTGTCGGCGTCGGCAATCACCGGGAGCGGGGCCCCCGCCGGGTCTGCAGCGCGCCGAGCCCCATCCACGACCTCGCGCACCACCCGCGCGAAGTGGTCCAGCGTCAGCAGCCCGACATCCGGCACGCCCGCACAGACGCTGGTTGCCGCGCCGGAGACGTACGCGGCCTCGAAGCCCGCGTCCGCGATCGCCCGGGCGCACAGCCCGTTGAAGGCGCCCGGCGCGAGCACACAGTGATCGTCCATGAGCCGGCGCAGCCGGACGCCGGGCGACCCAGCGCCACCAGAAGGGGAATCAGTCATGGGCCATGATATCGCACGGGGCGCCGGTGGCACGGGCTTCCAGCCCGTGCGCTGGGCAGGATCACCGCGTCAGCCGCCCCACGGTGTCGCGCCGCCATCCATCCCCGGAGATCGGAGCCGAAGAGGCGGAGCCTACCGCCAGCGCTTCCAGTCTGGCACATAGTGCGGCGCGTTCGTGAGCCCGACCGCCCCGATCCGCCGCGACGAATCCAGCAGCCAGTCCTGGCGCGAGGCGACCGACTGCACCGACGCGTCCGCCCGGGCCGTCACCGTCACGCCCGCCGTCGATGTCTCGAAGTGCCGGAAGGCGGTTGTCGGCGAGCGGTTGACCTTCCAACTGCTGCCCGAGAACAACATCGGCGGGTCCAGCAGGGCGTTGTTCGAGGGTGGCCGCCCCGGCAGCAGCGTGTCGGCGAATATGAACAGCGACGACGGATCCTGGATCACGCTCAGCCGCTTCCAGAGCTGCCCCCCGATCGACATGTGCCAGCCAGGGGTCTTGATCGGCGAGAGGTAGTACCCGTTGTACCCGTACGTGCTCGTGATCTCCCCGCTGCGCGTCTGCGCCCGGTATCCGCCCCAGGGCTCGGCGGGGCACTCATACACGCTGCTCTCGTGGAGCGAGTCGTCGAGATACGGCGACATGAACCCTCGCTCGTGATCGATGCGCCCGGTCGTGCTCCCGTCGGCGCCCCACCAGAAGATCTGATCGCCCCCGCCGGTGTCCCCGGTCTCGAAGTACGCCAGCGGCATGACCCGTCCGGCGTGCGCATCGGCGTACATCGTCCAGCCGATCGCGAGCTGCCGCAGGTTGCTCGAGCAGGCCACCTGCCGGGCCGACTCGCGGGCCCCGGCAAGCTGCGGAGCGATCAGCGCGATCAGGATCGCGATCACGCCGATGGAGATCAGCAGCTCGATGAGCGTGAACGCCCGGCCCGTCTTGTGACTGTGCCCGGTCGTCACCTATTGGCACCCCTGCGCATACAGCACCTGGAAGCAGAGAAAGTCAAAGAAATCGATCGCGCCCGACTCATCGCAGTCCGCCCTGGGATCGCGCGCGGCATACCGGCCCTGGAAGCAGAGCATGTCGAAGAAGTCGAGGCGCCCCGAGTCGTCACAATCCGCCCAGCACGGCGACGATGAGGGCAGGTACCCGACCACGCCCTCCGGCCCGATCGAGAACAGCCCCCCGG
>CAYMJK010000301.1:0-3418 GCA_964390535.1 uncultured Phycisphaeraceae bacterium
CTCTTCGACGCTGCGGATCTGGCCGGCGAGGTCGCGAAGTGATGATGGGGCTGCGGTGGTCTCGGCCATGGCGTTCCTCGGGGCGGCGATTCTACCCGCGGTGGCCGGTCGGCCGCTTCAGATCCGGAGCGCCTGTTCCAGCGGTAGCCGCTGCTGCCACGGGATGCGGGACGAACTCACGACCTCTGATATCGCTGGAGCCCATTTGAGCCCAGCCGTGCCGGCTACTGCGCTCCGCACAAAGCGCGCAGGTGGCTCCACACCTTCGTGACGAGCACGAAGAGGGAAGTCGCCATGGTCACAACGTAGAGGTTCACCGCCAGGTAGAAGCCCGTCCAGAACAGCAGTGCCAACTCATCGATGAGGTGTGACTCGTAGGCGCGCCGCGCGTCGGCAGAATCGAGGCCGAGCTCCCGCCGCACGGTCCACACCGCCGACCCCAAGGACATGAAAAAGACGAGCGTCAGGATCTGGGCCCAGTAGCGGCGCCATCCCCACTGGTGATGCGTTCGGGCGACGCAGAGCAGCACCGCCGCGACCATGACGGCGCCGAATGTCAGTAGCAACTGAGTCACGTTCACCTCGCCTTGGCAATACGCTCATCGGCTGCCGACGGCTCTCGCTCCAGCCGGCGACCGTTACCCGATCGCCTGGGCGAACCGCCTGTGAAGCGGGCGGAGGCTTCCTATACTCCCCGCCCGTCCCGACTACCTTCCGCCCCCCACAGCCGCGCCCGGAGACCCTCCCCCCATGTTCAAGCGCACGCACCTCTGCGGCGAGCTTCGCGACCAGCACATCGGCCAGACCGTCACCCTGTGCGGGTGGGTGAATGGCCGCCGTGAGCACGGGGAGGGGCTGATCTTCATCGACATCCGCGATCACACGGGGCTGACGCAACTCGTGTTCGATCTGGAGGATGTGGATGCCGCGGTGGTCGAGATCGCCGAGCGGGCCCGCACCGAGGATGTCATCGCCGTCACGGGGCCGGTGCGCAAACGCGATGGCGGGGTGAATCCCAAGCTGCCGACCGGGACCATCGAGGTGATGGTGACGGCGGTCGAGGTGCTGGCGAAGACGGAGACGCCCCCGTTCCAGCCTGGCGACACCGCCAACCTCCCCGGCGAGGAGATCCGCCTGCGCAGCCGCTTCCTGGACCTGCGCCGGCCGAGGATGCAGAACATCCTCCGCACGCGCCATCGGGTGACCAAGATCGCCCGTGACTACTTCGATGCCCGCGGCTTCATCGAGGTCGAGACGCCGATCCTCTGCCGCAGCACGCCGGAGGGCGCCCGCGACTTCCTCGTGCCCTCGCGGATGCAGCCGGGGATGTGGTACGCCCTGCCGCAGAGCCCCCAGCTTTTCAAGCAGATCCTCATGTGCTCCGGCGCCGACCGATACATGCAGATCTGCCGGTGCTTCCGCGATGAGGACCCGCGGGCCGACCGGCAGGCGGAGTTCAGCCAGATCGACCTGGAGATGGCCTTCGTCGAAGAGGACGATGTGCTGGAGATGATGGAGGGGTTCGCCCGCGACCTGTGGAAGCAGGCGCTGGATGTCGAGATCCCGCCGCTGGACCGGCTGACGTATCGCGAGGCGGTGGATCGCTACGGGAGCGACCGGCCCGACCGGCGCTATCCGCTGCAACTGGCCGACATCAGCGACCTGGCGCAGCGGACTGACTTCAAGGTATTCAGCAGCGCCCTTGAGAAGAAGCACGGCGTGGTGAAGGCGATGCGTGTGCCGGGCGGGGCAGAGAAGCTGACGCGCAAGATCACCGACGGGTACGGCGAGTTCGTCAAGCAGTTCGGCGCCGGGGGGCTCCCGGTGACGAAGGTGATCCAGAGCGAGGCGGGAGCGCCGATGCTCGACACGGGCGTTGCCCGCTTTCTCGCGCCGATCGCCGACGAACTGCTCGACCGGCTCGGCGCCCGCCCCGGCGACACCATCCTCTTCGGCGCCGACACGTATGTAGTGGCCTCACGGGCCCTCGGCGAGTTGCGGCTCAAGGTGGCCCGCGACATGGGCATGCAGCCGGACCGGCCGTGGGACTTCCTCTGGGTCACCGATTTTCCGATGTTCGAGTGGGATGTCGAGACGCGGCGCTACTACGCGCTGCACCACCCGTTCACAGCGCCGAAGACCAGCGAGACCGACCGCTTCCTGGCGGTGGACAAGAGCGACCCGGACGCGGTGTGCGCCATCCTCTCAGCGGGCTATGACATGGTCTGCAACGGCTCGGAGATCGGCGGGGGCTCGATCCGTATTCACCGGCGGCAGGTGCAGGAGAAGGTGTTCGACCTGATCGGCCTGACTCCGGAGGAGGCCGAGGAGAAGTTCAGCTTCCTGCTGCGGGCCCTGCGCTTCGGCGCCCCGCCGCACGGCGGCGTCGCGTTCGGGCTCGACCGGCTCCTCATGGTGATCTGCGGCACGGACAACATCCGCGATGTGATCGCCTTCCCGAAGACGCAGACGGGGGCGGATCTCATGACAGAGGCGCCGGGCCCGGTCGAGGCGATGCAGCTCGCGGAACTGCACGTGCGGAATGTCGCGGCGCCGGGGTGAGCGAAGGGGTCAACGCAGAGGCAACGCGGCAACCAGATTCTTTCATCCACAGATGGCCACAGATTGGCACAGATGTATGAGCGCGTCTGCGGCGCGCCCGCGCAAACTCGCGCAGTTACAACGGCGCAGGGGCTGCAGAGGGGGAATTGGCTCGATGCGCGACACATCTGTGCGCATCTGTGGCCATCTGTGGATCATTCCAGCGCCGCGGCCCCCGAGATGATCTCCGTCAGCTCCGTCGTGATCTGGGCCTGGCGGGCGCGGTTGTACTTGCGGGTCAGGGCCTTGCCCATCTTGCCGGCGTTGTCCGTCGCGGCCTTCATCGCCACCATCCGGGCGATGTGCTCGCTCACGACCGCGTCGTTGAAGCACTGGAAGAGCGTCGCCTTCACCGCCTGCGGCAGGAGGGATCCGAGCAGTTCATCCGCGGGCGGGCTGAACTCGTACTGGGCGGTGAGGCCGCCGGTCTTCTCGACCGCGGGCGGCTTCAGCGGCAGGAGCTGGAGCGTCTCCGGCGTCTGGCGGCCCACGCTGAGGTAGCGCATGTAGATCACGCGGACGCCGGTGATCCGCCCGGCGGTGAAGCGGTCGATGTACTCCTGCGCCAGCCGCTGGACCTCTTCGAACTCCGGCTTGTCGCCGAACTGGCTGTGGAAGTCGGCGACCGGGATGCCGTTGAACTTCAGGAAGCTCACGCCCTTCTTGCCGACCAGCTCGACGCGGCGGCCCTCGGGGCGCCCCGCCCGCAGTTCGACCATGGCCAGCCGCAGCACCGAGCCGTTGTACGGGCCGCAGAGCCCGCGGTCGCTGGTCAGGATGAGGACCACCTCCCCCGCCCCCTCCTCGAAGCGGCCGG
>CAYMJK010000302.1:0-5441 GCA_964390535.1 uncultured Phycisphaeraceae bacterium
CGGAGGCGATCGTTCCGGGGTCGCGCCCGGTGGGCTTGAAGTCGGACGGGCTGGCCACGAGCCGCGAATCACTGATGCCGCTTGATCCGGCGGTGTCGATGACCCCGAACTGGACATCACCGAAGAAGGGAACGCCGAGGGTGCTGCGCTGCAACTCGGGGATGAGCTGGCGGTTGCCCAGGTCGCTGCCCTCGTCGGTAAGGCGGATGGTGATGCGCAGGCGCGTGCCCGCCGCGATGTTCTGGCGGTTGTTGAGGTGGTAGACATCCGCGTCCGGGGTGACATCCCCGGGCACGCCGGCGGCGCCGCGCCCGCCGATCGAGGAGTCGATGGTCTGGAACTGCGTCCCGTCGGCGAGGCGCTGGGAGACGAGCCCCTGACCGTTGCTGCCGGTGACGACGCCGGAGGCGCGGTCGATGGTGAAGATGAAGCCGCCGATGGCGACCTCGGCGACGTCGTCGGGGGTGCCGGCGACGCCGTCGGGGCCGTTGAACGCGGCCGGCGGCGGTGCGTTGGGAATGGTGTCGCCGTTGCCGGCGTCGGTAGGCGCGCTGAACCCGGTGTTGCCGTCGTCGAAGACCTCGAGCCCGAAGGAGTAGGAGCCGACGCGGCGCGGCGCCGGCGGGAAGTCGTTGACGCGGCCCAGGTCGGTGTGCGGCGAGGTGGCGCCGGGGTCGTTCCCGACGACCAGGAAGAACTGGCCGGTCTGGGTGATCAGGTAGTTCTCGCCGGTGGCCAGCGAGCCGCGATCCGCCAGCGGGAAGCCGGTCGGCAGGGCGATGGAGTGCTGGTTGGTGAAGAAGGGGCTCTGGAAGGCGCCGGAGGAGTGGTAGAGCCAGCGCTCGGTGTCGGTCGCGGAGCCTTCGCTCGGCGAGAGGCGGAGGATCTGGCCGGCCTGCAGGGTGATCTTGTAGACGTCGACATCGCCCGAGAAGCTGAAGACCTCGGCGGCGGCATCCTGATGGTCGCCGATGGCGCCGTTGATGGTGAAGACCTCGTTGATGTCCGGGAGACCGTCGAAGACGAAGTTGTCGTCGAGGACGATGTCCAGATCGATGGCGCCGCGGAAGTCGAGTTGACGCTGCCCGCCGGCGCCATCCGGCGCGAAGACGATCTGGGACGTGACCTTGTCGCCCGCGTCGCCGACGATATCGTCGGCGGAGTAGGTCTGGTCGTCGGCGAAGCCGTCGCCATCGCCGTCGATGCGGGCGGTGATCACCTGTGCACGCACGATGTCGGGATCGAGCGTGAAGCGGTAGATGCCGGGCCCGGGGACGCCGGTTGCGGTGGGCAGATCGCGGTCGGTGACGGCGCGGCGGAAGTGGACGAGCGCGGTGTTGGTCGTCGCGTCGTACTCGAAGTCGTAGTCGAGGCCCTCCTGGAGGCGGATGAAGACGCCGGAGGCCCGGACCTCGTTGACGATGAGGCCCTCGCGCAGGGTCGCGGCGTTCATCGGCTGGTTGAACTCGAGATGGGCGGTGTAGGCCCGCGCATCCTCGACGACCTCGAGGTTGATCACCTGGATCGGGACCGGGCGGGTGTCCTGCCGCTGGACGCGGAAGTTGAGCCGCTCGGTGATCGTCTGGCCGGCGGCGGTGACGCCGGCGATGTCGCCGGTGGCGTAAACGCCGTAGGACTCGGAGTTGTTGCTGGAGCCGAGGGCGCTGCCGCCGATGGTGACCTGGCCGATGTTGGCCCGGCCCGCGGCGGCGATGTCATCGGAGGTGCCGAAGAAGCCGTCGGACCCGCGGAGGAGGCCGGCGGTGACATCGGACTCGGCGAAGCCGCCGCCGACGTTGACCGAGACGACGCCGCCGTTGTGGACGGTGTCGCGGTTGGCGCCGACGCCGCCGAAGCGCGCGTCGCGCCCCAGGTCGGCGCCGCCCATGATCGAGGTGTCGAAGACGGCGCCGGCGACGTTGACCGGGCCGATCCCGTCGGCCGCGCCGATGAAGCTCTCGCGGACCTCGGCGGCGGAGAAGCTGCCGAGGAACCCGCCGGAGCGGACGAAGCCGCGGAGCATCGTGCCGCCGACGGTGAAGGCCCCGTGGATGCCCTGATCGGCGCTGAAGACGCCGCGCATGCCGCCGTCGATGCTGACCGTGTCGACCTCGAAGGCGGTGACGGTCGGCGCAACGAAGGTTCCCGGCGCGGTGGGCGACTGCCCGCCGAAGGCGCCGTTGACATCGAAGTTGCGGATGAAGGTGGCGCTCATGCCGCCGGAGGTGCGGAAGGCGCCGACGCTGAAGAGCTGCACATCGTTGCCGACGGCGATGTTGCCGGTCCCGGAGTACTCGCCGTTGATGACGATCTCGAGGGCGTAGGCGTCGATGGTGATGTCCGAGTCGGCGTCGGGGTCTGCTTCGGTCGCGACGCCGCGGAGGCTGGAATTGATCTCGAGGCGGCCGACGGAGGCGTCGTCGTTGGTCTGGATGTCGAAATCGTTGAGGTTGCCGGTGTCGCTGGTGATCGTGACGTTGGTGTCGGTGGTCGTGGTGATCAGCACGAGGCGGCCGCCGGCGGCATCCCAGACGACGGCGCCCGGGCCGGTGTAGAGGATCGTTCCGGTGTCGGCGCCGCGGGTGAAGTTGAAGGCGACGCCGGAGGTGAGCACCGTGCCGAGGGCCTCGGGCGCAACGCGGTTGCCATTGCTGTCGATGACCGGCTCGAGCCCGCCGATGACATCGGCCCGATCGTCGCCGCCGGTGATCACGCCGGGGGAGGCGGGGCCGACATCGGTGTCGGCGAAGGCGGTGACGTCGGTGACGGCGCCGCCGATCTGGACGTTGCTGATGTAGGAGAGGCCGAGGGCGTTGAGATCGTCGTCGGTGTTGTAGATGCCGTCGGCGCCGGCAACCATGCCCGCCGCGATGGTGACATCGCGGGCATCGCCGCCGATGAAGACGCCAGTGTCGCCCTGGCCGGGCATGCCGACGAGGCCGGGCTTGATGGTGTCGGCATTGGCGCCGACGCCGCCGGGGCGGCCGTCGTCGCCGAGGTGGATCGCGCCGGCGAGGATGACGAGGTCGGAGGCGTTGCCGCCGATCTCGATGCGCCGGACGGAGTCGCCGGCGACGATGCTGTTGGCGAGGCCGGTGGTCGCCTGGTCATTGCGGTAGGAGCCGGCGATGCTGATCACGTCGATCGCCTGATCGGCGACGATCCTGCTCTCGAAGACCGAGCCGCCGACGGAGATCCGCGCGATGTTGCGCGCCGAGATGGTCGGGCCCTGGGCCGCCGTGGCGACGCCGACGCCGGGGGGAAGCTCGTTGCGGTTGGGATCGGCGCTGGCGCGGAAGCTGGAGAGGTCCGGGTTGACGCCGATGTCGCCGAAGATTCCGTCGCCCGAGGCGATGACATCGACCAGGAAGATGATCTCGTCGGAGTGCACGTTGCCGAACAGATGGCCCCGGACGATGCGCACCGTGCCGAGGTTGCCGCCGTGGGCGGCGATGGTGTTGCCGGCCAGGAAGGAGCCGTCGGTGATCTCGACGAGGCCGATGCCGCCGGAATGGCTCACGACGCTGCCGCCGAAGTCGCCGACGACGCTGACGCGCTCGATGCGGCCGAAGGCGATGATGGAGCCGCCGCCGACCTGGTTGAGGCCGGGGAGGGCGGGAACCGAGCCGATGGTGACGGCGCCGGCGAGGTCGTCGCCGATGCGGATGTCCGAGTAGAGGGCGCCGCCGGAGACATCGACGTTCTGCAGATCGCCGCGGACGAGGATGACGCTCGGATCGGCCTGGTTGCCGATGTGGCGGCCGGCGCGGAGTGTGTTGAGGCTGGCGCTGATGTCAGTTTCGATGTCGATGTCGCGCGCGGCGATGATGCTGTTGACCGTGCCGCGGGCGGTGCGGGTCTCGATGCGGCCGCGAACATCGCCCTCGGTGGACTGGATCTGACCGACCGGACCGGTGGCGAGGAGGGAGCCGTCGAAGAGGCCGCGGACGAGGAGGTTGTTCAGGCGACCATCCGGGCCGGTGACGTTGATCGAGGTGGAGGCGATGGAGTCGGCGGTGAGGTTGTCCAGCGTGCCGGAGATGTTGATCTCGGAGGTGCGGATGCCCCCGGCGACCTCGAGGTCGATGAGCCGGCCGGTGGTGATGGTGCTGCCGCGGAGGTTGGTCACGGCCATGCGGTTGATGGTGTTGTCCACATCGATCGTGGAGCGCATCACGTTGACGGCCTGGATCGCGCCGGTGACCGAGCGGACGATATCGATGCGGGTGTCCTGGATGTCGCCGGCGTTGTCGGTCGTGCGCAGGTTGACGAGATCGTCGGCCACGACGATGGCGTTCTCGCGGAACTCGCGCAGCGATCCAATGCTGGTCGAGTTGCGGAAGTGGGCCGCCTCGATGAGCGTGGCGCTGCTGAGGGCCTGGAGGAAGGATGCGTCCATCACGCCGTCGCCGAGCTGGAACGTCAGCAGGTCCTGCGTCGTGATGTCCGAGCGGACGAAGTCGGTCCCGCTGCCGGTGACCAGCCCCACGTCGCCGACGACGCCGGGCGTGACGTAGCCGCTCAGGTCGTCCCAGAAGGCGTTGAGGTCGCCGGTGACGACCTCGAGCAGCAGGTAGAGGCCATTGTTGACCTCCAGGCGCTCGACGCCGTCGGTCTGGCCGAGGGCGGTGCGGTCACCGGGGACGTTGTTGCCGGCGGCGATGACGCCGCCGAGAACGGCGCCATCCTGCATCGTGCCGAGCACGCGGTGGATGTCGTCGTTGGCGACGATGCTGGCGCTGGCGATGGGCGTGTCGCCGCGGGCGAGCATGCCGTCGCCGATGTTGACCTCGATGACGTTGTTGCCGTAGATGTTGCCGATGATGCCGTTGAAGCGGGTGGGGTCGCCGCGCATCTGGAAGTTGGCGCGGACGAGCCCGACATCGCCGGTCAGGGCGATCACGTCGCCCACGGCGCCACCGACCTCGACGGTCGCGATGGTGCCGGTGCGCGCGACCACGCCGTTGAGCCACGGGTCGATGGGGGAGCCGATGTCGCTGAGGTAGGCGTTGTCGCCGCCGAAGCCGGAGTCGCCGACGGGGCGATAGAGCTGGCCGTTGAAGTTGTCGTCCAGCGGGGCGTTGATCGTCAGCGGCGCGAACTCGGCCTCCTCGCCGCCGCCGTCCCCGCCGATGCCGAGGAACGGGCCGATCCGGCTGGGGCCGAACGCGGGCATCTGCGTGACGCCCAGGTCGCCGTTCTGGATGAGCAGGCTGTTCAGGGAGGGAACATCGATGGCGACGATGTCGCCGCCGGGCGTGAGGTTCTCGATGCGGCCCATGGCGCCATCGGTCTGGATGATCTGCCAGACGTCGATCTGGATGTTGCCGATGAGCCGGATGTTGGAGACCCCGTCGCCGCCGGTCACTTGGATGCGGCCGATGGAGATGACATCGCCGGCGCTGCCGCCGATGCCCTCGATCTCGAGCCCGAGGCCAGGG
>CAYMJK010000303.1:0-8191 GCA_964390535.1 uncultured Phycisphaeraceae bacterium
GTCGTCTTCGAGACGATCGAGCCTGTGTTGCTGGCGACGCTGCCGCGGGGGATGCGTCTTTCGGCCACGCTGGACCCGGCGCGCCAGGAGGTCGGGGCCGGGCGCGAGAGCGTTGCCCAGGCGATCTTCCGGTGCGTCCACGTTCTGGCGGGCGCCGCGGCGGCGGGGGAGGGTGTGGCGATCCACGGGCGGCGCCCGGACGGGTCCGAGCACAGCACGCTCCGCTTCTCACTGGAAGGCAAGGCGGGCAAGCCGGGGGAACTGGCGAGGGGAGAGCTGGATCGGGACCTGCTGCCGGGGCCTGCGGATTCGCTGCTGGAGCGGCTCGGCGGAACGATCGAGGTTGAGATGGACAGGCGGGGGGGGCCGGCGATCGTGCTGACGATCCGTGGGGGCGGGTGATGGCCCGGCGCCGGATCCTGATCGTCGAGGACAACGCGCTGGTGGCGCGGGCGATCGAGATCATGCTCGAGGAGATCGGTTATCAGGTGGCGGGGCCGGCGCCGACGAGCGAGGCCGCGCAGCAGCTCATCGAGCGCAAGGCGCCGGATGCGGCGCTGCTGGATCTGTACCTTGGGGAGGGAACGTCGGAGGATCTGGCAGGGCGGCTGGTGGAGGCGCGGATCCCCTTTGCGTTTCTCACCGGCGAGATCGGGCCGCTTCCGGCGTCATTCCGGGACACGCCGGTGCTGTCGAAGCCGATCGACCGGGCGCTGCTGGTGGAGACGCTGGCGCGGATGTGTGGCGACGGCGGGGCGTAGCCGGCGCCGGGCGCCGGGGCGTGGGTCTGGTTCAGCGCGAGGAGACGATGCCTTCGCGAACGGCGTAGAGCACGATCTCTGCGCGATCATGGATGTCGAGCTTGCGCATGATGGCAGCGCGATGCTTGTCGACGGTCTTGGGGCTTCGGTGAAGCGTCTCGGCGATTGCCGACCGCTGCATGCCCTGGCCCATGAGCCGGAGGACCTCGAGTTCGCGCGTGGTGAGCATGCCGATCTTGGAGGAGTCCTCAAGATCGAGATCCAGTTGCGGAGTCATCGGCTTGTCGTGGTAGGGGCGCAGGGCGGGCCAGGCCTCGAGCACTGACTCGCCGAAGGCGAAGCGGCCGCGCATCACCGCGCGGATGCCGGCGACGATGCTCTCGGGCGGGTCGGCTTTGCCGAGGTAGCCGCTGGCGCCGGCCTTGAGCGCCGACTGAATGTTCGCGAGCGAGGTGCTGGCGGAGAGGAAGAGCACGCGGACATGACTGCGCCGACGTCGCAGATCCTCGATGTGGCCAAAGGGATCGCCGGAGGGGAGCATCACGTCGGTGACGACGAGCTGCGCCTTGGCGTTGTCGACTGCATCGATGATGCGCTCGGCGCTGTCGATGCGTTGGACGACGCGGAAGCCGGCATCCTGGAGGCACCCCTCCAGCCAGTCCCCGACGAGCGCATGATCCTCAACGCAGACGCATCTGGGTTCGCCCCGGTCCATGTGCTGTTCCTGTCTCGTGCCCCCCGCCATGGTTCGTACCTCTCCGTTGCTGAGCATGATACCCGCTTTCATGATTGCTGGGAAGGGGAATTGTGGGCAAGCAGCCCTGGCCCCTGAAAGCTAACTGGTACTAAGTCAACCGGGTATTCATGAAAGGCGGGTGCAAAACGGGTGAATCTGGGCTTAGGGGCCCGGCGGGCAGCAACCCCGAGGCCAGCGGTTCGCTGCCGGGCGGTCAGTTTGCCGCCGAATGCCCAGAGACAGAACCGGGCCCGGGGGTATTCTGCATACGTACAAATCGCGACAGTTCGAGACACCACAGGAAAGGCGGAGCAGATGAGAAGCGCGGGCAAGGAACTTCGGGATCTGGTGGCGCTGCCGCTGGGGGCCTGCGCCGCCCTGGTTTTCGGCGTGTCTTTGTGCGGGTGCAACACGACCGAGGGGGCTGGTGAAGACATCGAGGCCGCGGGCGAAGCGATCGAGGAGGAGGCGGAGGACGCGAACTAAGCGCGCGTCGCCTCGGTCTTGGGGCCGGAATGGGGGTTGAATCGGCTGGAGCAGGCGGGAATGAGCGCCGCGGGGTCGGCGGAGGAGTGGTCACTTGGCATTGCGACTGCATCGAGCGCCGCCCTTGGCGGCGAGGCTGACGACTGATAACGAGGCTGAGGAAGCTGTCCTGGTGGAGATGCTTCGTGAACTCGCCGGCGGTTATGACGACCGCGAGCACCACCGGGCAGCGCGGCGGATCATCGCAGGCTCGGCTGGAGGCGCCGGCGGCGGCAGCGGCCGGCGCATGGTCGAGCTGGCACAGGAGGAGTGTGTGCGGGGGCTGTGAGCATTGGCGGGAGAGAGGCGCTCTGACGAGCGTGCCCCAACGACCCCCGACGCGAGGCCCGTCGGCCGAACAGGCTGGCGGGCCTCGCCCCATTTTGCGGCCGGGTGGCGTCGGCCCGCGTCGCCGTCCGCAGGACGGTCGGGCTCGGATGCGCGCGCGGGCGCAGCGGTATTGGGAAGTGTGACCCAGTGTCGCGGTGGCGCAGCGCGCGATTTATGTGGCGCCGATGCGCGGCGCCAGGCTACACGTGGGAATGAGTCGGAAACTTGACGGTCGCCGGCCGAGGCGTGGGGCCGGCGCCGGCGATCCTGCGCGGCAGAGGGCGCACAAGAGTGTGTTCGCGGCGGCGCAATGGCGCCGGAAGTGGCATCTGACGGCAGCGGCAAAGGGGCGAACGCCCAACGCGGCGCAGCGTTGCGCGCTGCGCACGCGGCGCTCGTTTCATAGTGAACACTCACTTGCAATGCGACGGTTGAACGGGCAGATGTGCGATCGGTGGTCCGACTACCCATAGTGGCTGCAAACGCCCATGCGCATGTGCTGCGCGTTTGCTTGTGATGTACCATCCGTTTGAGAGGAGCTCAACCATGATCGCATCGCAGCAGACAAGAAGGTGGCTGACCATTGGCGGTGGCGCCCTTTCCATGGCGCTGACGGTGAGCGTCCCACTGCTGGTGGAGCACATGACTGCGCCGTCGCGCTGGCTGCAGGAGGAGGCGCGCCTGTGCGCCCACGTGCGCAGCCGCGCAGCGCAGAACATCTCCCTGGAGCTGGGCCGGCAGGCCGCGATGGACAGCGCACTGAACGTCCGCGACGCGATGGCGGCGGTGGCGGATCGCAGCGGGCACTCGAATTTCGTGTGCCCGGTGAGCGGCGATCCATACCGCGTGCTGCCGGACGCGTCGAGCTGGATGTCGGCCCGGCCGACGACGGTGGCGCTGGTGTGCGACTGCGAGCGGCATCCGGACGACCTGCCGCGGGCGACCAGCGTGTTCGGGTTCGATGTGGCGCTGCCGCCGGAGGCGCGGCTGCCGTGGGAGGAGCGGTCGCGCGTGATGACCGCTGCGCTTCGGGCGAATGCGATCGGAACCATCGAGCAGGTGGGGTACTGGGGGAAGTAGCGGCGGCGTCGGGCGCCCGGAATCGTGGGAGGCTGAGCAAGCGGCGCCGGCGGGATTCGAACCCGCGAGGGAGACAAGCCCCCTACCGGTTTTCAAGACCGGCGCCTTCAGCCGCTCGGCCACAGCGCCCGCGAGTGCAAGTGTAGGGGTACGACCCGCGAACGCCGGTGGCGCGTCCAATCTGGGATTGACCGGGGTGGCTGGCGTGTGCGCTCATTTCCGGACGCTGGCGGCGCGCAGGCTGAAGCGGCGGGCGAAGCGTGAATCCAGCGGGGCGCCCGGGTCGTGGGCGCGCTCGAGGCGCTCGACGGTGAAGTAGGCCTGCGGGGCGGACTCGGCGAGGACCGCTTGGAGTTCGCGCAGCCGGCGCCGGGCCACAGCGCAGAAGATGATCCAGACGGGCTCGTGGTCGGGCCCCTCGCCCTCGATGCGGATGGCGCGGAAGCCGCGCCGGCGGAGCACGGTGGCGACGCCCTCGCGGGGGGTCGCCGGCCCGGCGCTCGCGTCGGCGTCGGCGCCGGCGAGTTCGACATCCCACTTGCGCGGGGTGATGATCCGCACCATCCGGTAGCCGAGGGCGAGCTTTTCCTCGATGGTCATGCCGACGAGGACGCCGGTGGCGAAGCCGCCGCAGTAGGCGACGAGGGCGAAGGGGTTGGGGAGGTACCGGAGCGCTCCGCCGACGGCGAGGACCCAGATGAGGACCTCGATGGCGCCGAGGAGGGCGCTGGTGATGCGGTAGCCGCCGAGGACGAGGATGGTGCGGACGGTGCCGATGGAGACGTCGCAGATGCGCGCGAAGAAAATGAGCAGCGGGATGAACCAGGGCATGTCGGACATGGCTGTGCGGGCATGACTGTGCCACTGACCTGCTCCGAGGTCAGTGCGTTGGTTCTTCGGCGCCTGCGAAGCGCGGACCTCGGATCAGGACGAGTTGCACGGAGGCACTGATCTCAAAGCAGGTCAGACCCCATTGCATCTCAGCGACGGTACGCCTTGGCCACCTTCCGCAGGGCCGCCTCGACGATCTCGAAGTCGCTGTCGGCGAGTTCGGGGTGCATGGGGAGGCAGAAGACCTGCCGCGAGAGGCCCTCCGCCGCCGGGGCATCCGCCGCGAACTCGGCGAAGACGGGCTGGCGGGTGAGGGGGCGGGGGTAGTGGGTTGCGGTGGGGACGCCTTCGGCCTTCAGGGCCTCGCAGAACTCGTCGCGCGTGCAGGTGAACTGGTCGAGATCCATGCGCACGGTGTAGAGGTGCCAGACCGGGTCGGCGCCAGCGGTGCGGCCGGGGGGCAGGAGGCCGCGGACATCCTCAACGAGCATGTCGTAGCGGTCGGCGGCAGCGCGGCGGCGGGCGGTCTCCTGCGGCAGGCGGTCGAGCTTGCTGCACCCGATGGCGGCGGTGATGTCGTTCATTCGGTAGTTGTACCCGATGCGCTCGTGCAGGTACTTGCCGGTCTCGCCGTGGGAGCGCAGCAGAGCCATCTCCTTCGCGAGGTCGCCGTCGTTCGTCGTCACCATGCCGCCTTCGCCGGTGCCGAGGTTCTTGGTGGCGTAGAAGGAGTAGGTCACGGCGTCGCCGAAGGCGCCGATCCCCTTGCCGCGGTAGGTGGCCAGGTGGGCCTGTGCGGCGTCGTAGATGACTTTGAGGTTGTTCGCCTTCGCGAGGGCCTGGACCGCGTCGATGTCCACTGGCATGCCGTAGAGGTGGGTGCAAGCGATGGCGGTGGTCTTCGGTGTGATCCGCCGGGCGGCATCGGCCACATCGAACTGCATGGTCTCGGGGTCGGCATCGACGAAGATGGGCCGGCAGCCGCGGGCGACGACCATGCTGACGGTGGCGATGAAGCTCCAGGCGGGGACGAGAACATCGTCGCCGGGCCGCATCAGGGGCTCATAGGCCAGCTGGAGGGCGCAGGTGCCGTTGGCGCACGTGAGGGCGTGGGTGGCCCCTGAGGCCTCGCCGAAGCGGCTCTCGAGCTCGGCGCAGCGGGTGGCCTGGCGGAGCATGCCCGATCGGAGAACGGCGGTGGCGGCGGCGATATCGGCCTCGGTCAGGCCGGTCTTCATGAACGCGACGGGCTCTCTGGTGACGGGGGCGCCGCCGCGGATGGCGAGGTCTGGGGTTGCGGTCTGGGGCATTCTGAATACTCCTCCTTGCGGCAGCCTCGTCGGCCCCACGGTCTGCGTTTTCACGGCATCCTGCCGTGTTTCGGTTGCCGCGGCGGGAGTCGAGGGGCGGCCGGGCGCCCCCCTGCCAGCGGCTCGGGCCGGAAGCCCGTGGCGTATCGGGGGCAACAATAGGGCCGGGGGGATCAGGACCGGAACAGCCTGACGGGCGCCAGACGTATACTTGGGCCATGATTCACCCACGCAGCGGGGCGCCGCTGCTGGGCGCCGTCGCGCTCCTTGCCGCGACGGGCCTGGTAATGGCGCAGGGGACCGGTCAGGACGGCGGCCGGACCCAGACGCACGAAAGCCGATTCAGCCTGGACCCCATCGAGGAGCTTGTGAGCTTCGGGGGCATCAGGACCTTTGCAGACCCATCGAAGGACTCGCAGATGGGTTTCACGTTTCCGACGGAGGTGCGCGAGGTCCTCGTGAAGGTCGGGGACGTGGTTGAGGCGGGCGATGTCCTCATTCGAGCCCGCGACAACGAGGCGGTGGCGGCGCTGGAGATCCAGCGGATCCGCGCCGAGAACGATCTGGAGGTGCAGGCGGCGCAGACAGTGCTCGACCTGGCGCAGATCGAGCTGACGGCTGTGATGCAGTTGCGCGGTGACGGCGGCGGCAACCAGATGGAGGAAGACCGGGCGCAGAACTCGGTGCAGGGGGCGGAAATCGACCTGAAGCGGGCCGAGGAGCGGCTGCGCGAGCAGCAGTTGCAGCTCGACCGCCTGCAGGCGGAACTCGAGCGGTATTACCTGGTGGCGCCGTACGACGGGGTCGTGCAGGATGTGATGGTGTCGGAGGGAGAATCGACCAACGAGTCGCGGCCGGCGCTGCGGCTGGTGAAGGTGGATCCGCTGCATCTGCGCGTGCCGGAGGATGTGAAGCGGGTGAAGGAGCTCGGGCTGGAGGTCGGGGATCCGGCGTGGGCGGTGCTTGCGCTGGTGGGCGACTCGGAGGTGCGCGAGGGCCGGATCGTGGCGATCAGCCCGGTGACGGAGACGGGAAGCCAGCGACTCATCGTGAAGGTGGAAGTGCCGAACCCGGACCAGGTGACGGCGGGGGTTCTGGCGTACGTGCGATTCGAGCCGCCGGAAGGCGAGTGGATCGAGCGGATGGCGAGCCCGGGGAAGGCTGCGGGCGCCGTTGTACCGGGGACCGCCGGGCAGGCCGGAGGGGGCAATTGATCGACCTGTCAAAGATTCGGACGCCGGCGTGGCAGCGCGTCGTGGCGGAGCTTTCGGCGGAATCGCCGAGCGATGAGCTGTTTCTTGCGCGGCTGACGGCGGTGCTCGGGCAGGTGAGCGGGGCCCGGCAGGCGGTGCTATGGACCGTGCCAGCGGGCTCGTCCGAGGAAGCGGAGCCGGCGCCGCCGCGGGCGGTGATGGTCTGGCCGCTGGCGACCGGCGGCGCCTCGAGCCAGGCGGAGTCGGCGACGGAGATGGCCTCGGCGGCCCGCAGCTCGGTCGAGGCTGAGCAGGTGCGGGTGTTCGGGCTGGATGGCAAGGACGATCCGTTCTACGGGGGGGCGGGGGGCGGGTCGGGGCAGACGGCGTACATCGTGGCGACGCCGGCGCCGGTCGGGGCGGGCGACGGGCTGGGGTCGCGGCCGGCGATCACGCTGCTGGTGGAGTCGCGGTCGCAGCAGGCGATGCAGACGACGCTGGCGCTGATCGAGGTGCTCGTGGGCTACGGGCGGTTGCACGGGGCGCGGCAGCAGTTGCGGCAGTCACGGGCCGCGGGGGCGGCGCTGGATCTGGCCGGGCGGCTGATTGCGTCGATCAACAACGCCGAGGGGTTCCGGGGGGCGTGCCTGCAGATCGTCAACGACCTGTCGCGGCAGGTGGGGGCGGACCGGGCGGCGCTGGGGTGGGTTCGGGGGATCGGCTCGAGCGGGAGCGTGCGGTTGATCGCGATCAGCGACACCGAGCACATCGATCGTCGCATGAAGATGGCGCAGGCGATCGAAACCGCGATGGACGAGTGCCTTGATCAGGAGCAGCCGGTGCTGTTCCCGGCGCCGCCGGCCGAGGGCGGCGAGGGCGACGCCCTGCTCAGCGGCGCCATCACGCACGCCCACCGGGAGCTTGCCTCCGGGGACGCGTCGCTGCGGGTGGCGTCGCTGCCGCTGCGAGACGGGGACGACATCCTCGGCGTGGTCACGGTCGAGGCGGCCGGGGAGGGGCGGATCGACGGACGGACGATGGAACTGCTGCAGGCGACGCTCGACCTGGTCGCGCCGGTGCTGCGGATCCGGCGAAGCGACGACCGGGCGCTGCCGAAGCGCACGCTCGACAGCTCGCTGAAGACGGCGGCGTGGCTGGTCGGCCCGCGGCACACGGTGTGGAAGCTGGTGGGGCTGGCGGCGCTCGGCCTGGCGCTGGTGGTGGCGTTCGTGGACGCCCCGTACCGGATTCAGGCGGAGGCGTCGCTGATTCCTCGCCTTGATCGCAAGATCGCCTCGCCGCACGCGGGCATCATCAAGGAAGTGCCGGAAGGGGTGTATCCGGGGGCGAGGGTGGCCGAGGGCGACCTGCTGGTGCGCCTGGACACATCCGAACTCGAGCTGCAGACGCTGGAGCTGGAGGAGC
>CAYMJK010000304.1:0-3636 GCA_964390535.1 uncultured Phycisphaeraceae bacterium
TCTCATCGGGACCAAACACCCGGAAATTGGTGGGGTTGCGGGCCATGGTGTCGCGCAGCAGGGCGCCCAGGGGCCGGGTGTTCATGCCCCGTCCGGTACCGTGGCTGGCCACCGGCAGGGCATAGTCGCGGAAGTCCGGCAGGCGCAGATCCCGCCGCAGCAGACCGCCATTGGCGTGGGGGTTGGAGCCCATGCGCCGCACGCCCTCGGGCGCCAGCGCCCGCAATTCCGCCCGCACCCGCTCCGAAGCCAGCACCGGAAGCACCATCGTGATGTCCACGCCCTCGGCCGACGACTCCCGCGCAAGCGTTGATGTCACCGCGTGCAGGTCGGCGCTGACCATCCGCCGATCGTCGAACCAGCGCAGCATCGTCGGGCGCGCGAGCTCGTCGGCCCGCCAGCGCAGCGCGCCGGTGAGATCGCGCACCACGCCGAAGGCCGCCTCGCTCGCGTTCGGTTCCGGACCGCGCGCCAGCAGCGTCTCCAGGCCGTTGAGCAAGAGACGCTCGCGCAGAGCCCCATCCCCTCCGGCGACACCCTCCACCGCGCGGCGCCAGGCCTCCCACGCCCCGCGGGCCTCGTCGCCCGACCAGAACTCCGCCGGGGCGGCGCTGAGCCGATCCGCCAGGGCCCCGATCGCCGCGGCCGCGCCCGACTCGAACGTGCGCTCGAACGTCGCCTCCCGCGGCCCAAGGCCCTGCGCCAGCCGCCGCCGGACCTCCGCCTGCGCCTGCGTCGGCACATCAAGCTCGCGAGCCAGCCGACTGAGGGCGCCGGCAGACCAGACCGCCGGCAGCACATCCGCCGCGCCGGGATCCCCCGCCGCCAATCTCTCGATCGGCGCCCCGATGCGCTCGACAACCTCCCGCGCCCCGCCCGACCACCGCGCTGCCCGGTAGACGAACTCGACCACCGAGTCGGTCGCGGCGACGCGGCGCATCGGCGTCAGCTCGTACCAGCCCGCCTCCAGCCCCGTCAGCGCCTGGTCGAATCGCCGCATCGAATCGGTGTACCCGAGTTGGCTGTCCCCGGCGAGCGAGCGCATCGCCCGCGCCGCGGCATCGGCCTCCATCGTGTCGGCCGAGGAAGCCGGCGCCGGCTCGGGCGCCCGGCGCGCGGGCGTCTCCCGGACGACGACCGGGGGTGGCGCCGGCTGCGGCTGCGGCGCCAGCTCCTCCGGCGGCTCGAGCGTCGAGATGATGAGCGCCACGATGATCGCAGAGACCACCACGCTGCCGCCCAGCGCCGCCAACACGATCGCGATGCGCCGGGCGATCTGCGGCGCCGGATCCACCTCGTCGGCATCCGGCGCATTGAGCTGCTCGCGCATCGTCCGGCGCGAGGGGGCGGCGCCCATGCCGCCGGCAGCGCGCAGCGCCGGCGCCGCCCGCGGGCTCGCGAGGCGCTGCAGCGTGATCGCGACCGCCTGCGACGACAGCCCGCGCGCGTGCGCCAGCATCGTCAGCCGGCGCAGCGCGTGCTGATTCCATCCCCCGTACAGCCCGAGCGTGACGACCGCATCGTGCTCCAGCGCGATCTCCGCCGCCGAGCGGCGCGGAAACGGGCGCTCGGGGACCGGCTCGGCGCCCTGGGCGGGCTCGGGCACGCGGGCGCCGCGCCAGCGGACCTCCAGGTGGCGGCGCACCGAGGGGTCCAGGAGCTGCGCTGCCGCGGCGTGCAGCGCCAGCCGCGTCTCGTCGGCTTCCGGCGAGTCGCGCTCGGCGTGCGCGCCGATCTGCGCCAGCCGCCGATCGAGCGCGCTGAGGATCAGGTCGTCGTCCACCGGCCCCGGCTGAATGCCCAGCAGCGAATATGGCCCGGCCCACAGCGCGGCAGGTCCGAGCAATCGCTCCACCGGACGGGCGGGCCCGTCGGCGCCTCCCCATCCTCCCTGGTCGCTGCGCGCGCCGGTCATCGCCCGCCTCCGGGCGCTTCGGGGGTATTCGCAGGCGCCGGCCCGGAAGCGTCGGAAGGGGCGTCGGGCGTATCAGGGAGTTCGGGCGTCTCGGCCATGAGCCCGTTCAGTTCCCGCAGCTTCTCGCCCCATGGCTCCGGCCCGAACTCGGGATGCAGCAGGCGATGCTGGCTCATCACCGAGCGCGCCTTCTGCGGCTCAAGAAGCCAGAGCAGGCGCAGCGATTCATACCGGGCCTGGTACCAGTCGCTCGTCCCCTCCGGCAGCCCCGAGAGCAGGCGCCGCCACGCGTCGAGGGCGTCCACCGGCTGCTCGGCGGCCTCGGAGAGGCGCGCAAACCGGCGCAGAACCGTCGGCGCGGTGCGCCCGGCCTCGATCATGCGCCGGTCCACGATGAGCGCCTGCTGCAGCGCCTGCGCATCCTGCTCCTGCTCCCACAGCGTCTCGGCCGCCCGGGCGACGGTGTCATACAGCGACTGCAGCGCCCGCGAGGCCAGCGCCGCGTCGTCGGTGCCGAACTGCGTGATCACGCGGGCGCCGCGCTGCAGCGTGCGCCGGGCGAGCTCGGTGTTCCCCGGCATCCCATCCCACGCCTCGCGGGCCCGCCGGTAGGCCTCGCGCTCGGCCGCATCGGCGTACGGGCCACCCACCGCGCGCAACTGGTCGAGCAGGTGATCCGCCTCCGGCTCGTCATTGCGATGCAGCGCGATCTGGAGCCGGCGGTACGCGAGTTCGTGGCGGAGCTCGCCGAGGTCGATCTGCCGTCGGGCGGCGATCTGGTCCAGCGTCTGAAGCGCCGCCTCCGCCCGGTCGAGATCCGGCGCGCTCATCTGCAGCACCACCGCGAGGATCTGCCGCGTGCGCGTAATGACGTCGTCTGCGCCCGCGATCGCCTCGTCCGGGGCGCCCTCGATGGCGCGGCGCCGGTCGATCTCCACCAGCGGCTCGGCGACCGTCAGGAAGCGGGCCGCGGCGAAGTCCCGGCGCGAGGCGGGGGCGCGGTTGAACAGGCGGAACAGCAGCGACGACGCGTGCCGCCGCGCCGCCTCATGCAGCGGCGACGTCTCCGGCACATCGAGCAGGATCTTCACCGCCTCGTCGTCACCGATCACGCCCGCAGCCGCCTGCCGGATGAGCAGTCGCGCCGCCCGCTCGCTGGAGGGATAGGAGCGAAGGTAGATCTCGACAGCGCGGCGGAACTGGGGGCTCAGCGAAGTCCGCCCACCCTCGACCGCCCGATCCAGCGAGACCACCGCCAGCCACATCGCCTCCTCGGCCTGCTCCGGGGTCGAGGCGTGCGTGTGCGCCTCCTCGAAGCGGCGGGCGGCCTCCTCCAGATCGCCGGCGTAGTAGCGAGAGAGCGCCGCCACCATCATCGCGTTCGCCCGCTCCTCCGGGTATCGCTCGCTGTCGGGCGCGCGGACCGCCCCATCCAGCGATTCGCTCACTGCGCGATAGCGCGTCACGAGCCCCTCCTGCGTCGCCGGAAGCTCCGCGTCCTCGCTGCTGCTGCGGTGGGCAGCGCGGGTGTCGTCATAGGCCCGCAGCCCGCGGACGTAGGCGAAGATGAACCCCTCGCCCGTCATCGGCGCCGAGCCGAAGATCTCCCATAGACCCAGCCGGTGCGCCACCCCCCCGCGCTCGATCAGACCCTGCAGCGCCGCGGCCGCCACCTCCCCCACCAGCGGCCGCGCGACGCTCGGGAGTTCGGCGCGGGAGAG
>CAYMJK010000305.1:0-2846 GCA_964390535.1 uncultured Phycisphaeraceae bacterium
GCCGTGCCGAAGTACGTCACCGAGGCGCCGATCCGCGGCAGGAGCGCGTCGTAATCGCTGATCCGCTTCCCGCCGTACTGCAGATCCGGCTCCCCCTGGGAGAGTTCGATCGCGAATCGCAGCGTGTTGAGCACCTTGACGGTGTGCCCCCGGGCCTCGGCCGCCTGACGCAGGCGGCGCGTGCTGTAGCAGCGCGGGGCGGTCGAGAGAATCGCAAGCTTCATGGCGCCGGCTTTCGAGGAAGGTTCTTGCGCTGTGCGAGGGGTCCGCCCCCACCCACGCCCGGGGGCGCCGTCGGTGCGCTCAGGAGATAGCGCTGGCCGGGATCCACCAGCAGCCCGCGCAGGGCCCGCCGCCCGATGAGCATGCGGCAGAGCATCCCCTCCCGCGACACCAGGCTGATCTCCGCCTCACGCTCGATGGCGCCGATCGCGATCCGGGCACGCACCACTGGCCGCTGCTGCGCCCCCCCATGGCTCGGCCGCACCGTTGACCAGCGAATGACATCCGCCTCAGCCGTCACGATCCGGCGGCGCGGCCGCTCCCGCACGACAATGTCGAACCGGACCCGCCCCCCGCTCAGCGACTCGATGCGGTCCACATGAATCGCGCTCGTGCGCGCCCCGGTATCAATCTTCGCCCGCACCGCCCGCACCCCCCACGCGGGAATGTCAATCCGCTCGCGCCACCCGAGAACGGGCGCAGGTCGGCTTTCACGCTGTGGCGCTACGGAACCATCGGTCATGCGCCTGATTGTAGGAACCCCCCGAAACCCCCGAACCGGCCGCCCCCGCGCCGGCCGCGTTCGAAAGTGGGCGATACTGGACTCGAACCAGTGACCTCTTCCTTGTCACGGAAGCGCGCTAGCCAACTGCGCCAATCGCCCGGCGAGCCCGGATGACTCCGGGGTCGGACTATAGCCGCCGGCCGCCCCGTCCGCTCCCGCCGCGCTGCTGCCGCGGCCCTTCCAGCCTCCGGCGCCTCCCCAACCGCGGCCACCGATACGATGCAGGGCCGATGTCTGTCCGGATCGCCAGCCGCGAGCCCGCCCCCGCGGCGTCCCTGCCTGCGGCAGCGCTTTCCCCGCGGGCAGCCCGGGCGCGGTGGGCGGAGCTGGTGGCGCTCTTCGGCGTCGTCCCGGCGGTTCTTGCGGCGACGCCGACGATCCGTTTCGTCATTCCCCTGCTCGTAGGCGGCGCCATCGTCGTCTCCATCTTCCTCGGGTGGGACCGCTCGTTCGATCGCCGATCGCTCTACCGTGTCGGCCCGGCGCCATCACGCGAGCTGGTGCGCTTCGGCGCCGTCTGGCTTGCGGCGATCGCGCTCTTGACGCCGACGGTCGCCTTGGCGTCGCCCGACAGCTTCCTCGGGCTGCCACGGGAACGCCCCCGGCTCTGGGTCGCGATCATGCTCTTCTATCCTCTACTGAGCGTCTATCCGCAGGAACTGATCTTCCGCGCGTTCTTCTTCCACCGCTACGCGCCCATCCTGCGCACGCAGGGGCGCCTCATCATCGTCAACGCCCTCGCCTTCGGCCTCGCCCACGCCCTCTTCCTCAACGGCATCGCCATCGGCATGACGGTCATCGGGGGCGCCCTCTTCGCCTGGACCTACAGCCGCACGCGCTCGATCCCGCTGGTGAGCCTCGAGCACGCCCTCTACGGCTGCTTCATCTTCACCGTCGGCCTCGGCGAGTACTTTTACACCGGCGCAGTGCGCTGAGGATCCATCTAGAAGATCACCACAGAGGCACAGAGGACACCGAGAGAAGAAGGGAATCCTGAAATCTCTGATGCTGTGACATCTGTGCCGTTGTCGTGAATCAATCGCTGAAGTTGGATAGTTTTTTAGAAGCGATTCGAGAACGGCTTGCTGCGCCTTAGAGGCACAGAGCAGCGCAGAAAGAATCAAAACTCAAAGTCTTAACTCCGTGCCCTCTGTGCCTCTGTGGTGAAATCATGATCCCGCCCCGTCGCGAAGCGCCTTCCCCAGCGCCGTCTCGATCCCGTCGATGCTCTCGGCGTTCTTCGTCCGCCAGTACGCCTCCAGCCCCTCGGCGCCCTTCCGCTCGGCCCACGCCTCCAGCTCGTCGCGCTCCCCGCGATACTCGTACAGCGGCACGCCCCACCCGCACGATGTCTGCGCCCGCTCGATCTCCACCACGATGATCTGCCGCGCCCCCGGCAACATCTCGAACTGCCCCGCCAGATCCTCCCACTCCGCGCTGCCCGGCAGCACGGTCCGCCCCCGGCCGTACAGCCGGACGATCTTCGCAGCCCCCTCCAGGGCGCAGAACATCAGCGTGATCCGCCCGTTCTCCTCCAGATGCGCCGACGTCTCGTTTCCGCTCCCGGTCAGGTCCAGATACGCCACACGCTTGTCGCCCAGCACCCGGAAGCTGTCCAGCCCCTTCGGCGACACGTTCACCCGCCCCCCGGCGCTCAGCGGCGCCGTCGCCACGAAGAACATCCGCTGCGCGAGGATGAACGCACGAAGCTCCGACGTGATGTGGTCGTGCGGCATGGCCATCTCAACCCCGCACGAATCAACCGGCCTTCCGCGGCTGCGCCCCAAGCGCCCGCCGGTCCTGCTCATACTCCTCGATCGTCGTCCGATAGACCGCCAGCCCCCGCCGCCGAAGTTCCCCCTCCAGCGCGAGCCGATCGAGCCCGCACAACCGCGCCGCTGCCGCCTTCCCCAGCCGTCCTGCCTCGAACAATCTGCACGCAAACTCGACCAGCGCCTCGCTCTCGGTCAAGCCCGCCTCTCTCAGAATGTCGTCGGAAATCGTGATTGTCATTGTCGAATCATACCGTCTGCTATCGCCTTGCCGCCCCGACCCTCCC
>CAYMJK010000306.1:0-3567 GCA_964390535.1 uncultured Phycisphaeraceae bacterium
CGCTCCCCAGAAGACGGAACTCGTGCCGATGCGCCCCTCCACGAGCTTCGCCGCGATCGGGATCGCCTCGCCGGCGCCGACCCTCGGCCGCACGCTCCACTCGATGACCGGCGCGTGCGCGCAGAACTCCCCCCATTCGTCAGCATCCACAGCGCCCGCCGTGTGCGCAGCGCTGATGACATCCCCCCAGCGCTCCGACCATGGCAGACGCGGATCGCGCTGAATCGCCATCGCCTCCTTCACCACCCGCGCCTGCTGGGCCTCGCCGAGGGCCTTGCGTTGATAGCGCGCGTGGATCTCCTCCGCCGCGGCAGCGCTCGCGCGTTCACTGCCGCTGCGGGCCTCCCACAGCAACAGCCCCAGCGGCTTGTAGCTGTTGAGTTCCGCCCCCGTGAGCGTCGCGAAGAGCACGACCCCGATCAGCGAGGCCGGCAGCAGGGCGGCCGCGCTGCCGACGGCGATCACCACCGGCCGCCGGCGCCGCTGCCCGATCCGCACCGCCCGCTCCCGCTTCAGCCCCGCCCCGCACTCCGGGCATGTCACGCCCCCCGGCACAACCCCCTCCAGATCGAACCCGCAGAACCGGCAGATCGGGTGGTCGTTGATGCGCCTGCCGCGAAAGCCGATCACGACGAGAACCGCCCCGAGGGCGATCGATCCGAGCAGCCCCAGCAGCAATGTGACACTCATCCCAGGCCTCCTGACGAGTCCCGGCCAGTATACCGGAAACCCCCGCCGTGTGGCGCCACCGGACTTGTGGTATGCTGAATCCATGCGGTGCCTCGCCTGCAACTACAGCCTCCAGGGCCTCCCCGCGGGCCCCTGCCCCGAGTGCGGGCGGCCGTTCGATCCGGCCCGGAGGCCGACCTACGGCCCGCGCGACCTGCCGGCGGTCAGCCGCGGCGTCATCATCGCGTCGCTGGTCGCCGCCGGCTGGCCGGTGCTGGTCCAGGCGTGGCTCCACCTGATGTGGCTCGTCGCCGGGCTCCAGCTCGGACGCTGGCCGAGCACTGGGAGGGACGACCCCTATGGCATGCCGGGCATCTCCTGGCTCATGCTCATCATGGTCATCATCCTGATCCTGACGCCGATCATGATCCCCACCGGCCTCGTCATGCTCCTCGCGCACATCGTCCTGCGCCCGCGGCTCGGCCTCGCCCTGCTTGCGCTGGGCGCAGCACTCTGCGCCGGCGGCATCCTGATCGGCGACCCGGTCGGCGCTTGGGACTGGTTCTGGGATTGACGTCACAACGCCCCCCAAATCCCGCCACGCGCCCGCGACAGTCCAGTTGGAAGCCGCCAGCCGGAACGTCCTGATCGCCATCCAACGTCCTGATATCCCGGGCCGTCCGACTCCGCAGGCATGATCCGCCCCATCCGGGTATCCGGCCCCAGCTTCACCCGGCGCCCATCAAGGCTCCGCGCCCCGGCGCCGATACCCGCACGGGCCGCCGGGAGGGGCGGCCAGGTCCGATTCACCAGCACAAGGGGGTTCGCTCATGCGTCAGGTCACCACTGCTGCGCTTTCGCTGTCGCTTCTGCTCGTCGCTGGAGCGCCCGCTGGCGCCGGTTCGCTGGGCGCCACTTCCATCCCCGTGTCCAGCGCTGGCGCCGCGACCGGCGCTGCGCCCGCGTCACAGGACGGTGTCAGTCCCGAGCAGGCAGTCACCGACCTCGCCCGTGCACTGGCCGAGGGACAGCCGCACCTCGTCTGGGACAGCCTTCCCGCCAGCTATCAGCGCGACATCACCGAAATAGTCCACAGCTTCGCCGAGCGGGCGGATGCCGAGGTGTGGAACGAGAGCTTCCGCATTCTCCGCAAGGTCGGCGCCGTGATGCAGAGCCAGCGCGACATCATTCTGGCCATGCCCAGCGTGCAGCGCAAGCCCGGATTCGACATCGAGCGCGCCACGCGCGACTGGAATCTCATGGTCGCCCCCATCCTCACGCTCTCCGGCAGCGATCTCGCCCGGCTCGAAAGGGTCCGCACGCTCGACATCCGCGCCTTCCTCAGCACGACCGGCGTGCAGTTCGCCAACGACCTCATCGGTATGAGCAAAGTCACCGGCGACCGCTCGACCGGCCCCCTCGCCGAGCTTGCCGGTACCAAGTCCACACTCATCAGCCGCGAGGGTGATCGCGCCACCGTGCAGATCGAGCAGCCCGGCCAGCCGGCGCGCAACCAGCAGTTCGCGCTGGTGGAGGGCAAGTGGATTCCGCTCGAGCTGGCTCAGGAGTGGGATGAACACATGACCGCGGCCCGCCAGCGCATCGCGCAGATGTCGCCGGACACGGTCCAGCAGCTCAAGCCGCAACTCATGTCGACGCTCGGCGCCGTGGACGGCACGCTCGACGCCCTCGCGGCCGCGAAGACGCCGCAGCAGTTCGAGCAGACCATGCAGATGGGCATGTTCCAGCTCCTCGGCGCCATCGTGGCCGTTGCCGAGGCGACCGATTCGGTCCAGACCGAAGTGACGGTGGAAGTGGACAACTGACGGCGGATCTCACACAGAGGCGCTGAGGCGCAAAGAAGAGGGGACTCTCTCACTGCGCCTCTGTGCCGCGACCGCAGCGTCAGGATCAGCTCCACCTGCATCTCTTCGCGCCTTCGCGCCTTTGCGCGCATCCCCTCTCCGCTCAGTTCGAAGCCGCCAGCCTCCCCGCCTCGCTCTCGAGCTCCGCCGACGGCGGCTCGCCCAGGTACGCCAGCGTCCGCTCCACGAACCGGCGCACCACCGGCCCGGCGCACTGCGAGCCGTAGTGCCGGCGCCCGCGGACCGCCTCCGGCCCCGGGTCATCGATCGTCACCAGCACCACGATCCGGGCTCGCTCGGCCGGCGCCGCCCCGACGAAGCTGCTGATGTACTGCTGATGCAGATACCCCCCGGCGCCCGGCGGCCGGCGCATCCCCTCCGGCGGCGGGCCCGTCGGCACATCGGCCGTCCCGCTCTTGGCGAACATCGTGTAGCGCGGCTCGGGCTCATCCGGCCATCGGATCGCCATCTGCTCATCCATGCGCTCGGCGACCGGCCGCATCGCGGCGCGAGCCCGCGCTGCCACCGCAGGCGCAAGCACCCGCGCCCGGATGTACGCCGGCGGCGCCGACGACGAAGCTCCCGGCGACGCCCCAGTCGACTGTGCGATCAGTTGCGGCTCGGGCATCGTCCCCGCCAGTTCTCCCGGGGCGGCGAAGGCGCAGTACGCCCGCGCCAGCTGCAGCGCAGTCACCGAAATCTCGTTGCCGAACGCCACGCTCGTGTGTGTCCACTTGCTCCAGCTTGCGGCGCTGGTCACGATGCCCGCCGCCTCTCCCGGCAGCCCGCTCCCCGCCGGCGCGCCGAAGCCGAACCGGAGGATGCCATCGCGCAGCGCCTGCTCGCTCAGCCGCCGCGCCCCCTGCGCCAGCGCGATGTTGCTCGACCACTCCAGCGCCTCGGGCCAGGTCATCCGCTCGGCAGTGTGCACATCGCGCAGCGTGCGCCCATACTCGGTCTTCCACACCCCGTCGTGGGTCTCGATCGTCTCGCCCAGGATCTCCGGGATCGCCTCGGTCACCAGCGACCACAC
>CAYMJK010000307.1:0-2938 GCA_964390535.1 uncultured Phycisphaeraceae bacterium
CATGATCGAAGCCCTCAAGAGCGACGAAGTCACCTGGAAGGTCGGCGGCCGGTTCAAGCTGTGCACCCTCGTGCAGCGCCGCCTCGTCGAACTCATGGATGGCGCTCGCCCGCTCGTCGAGCGCCGCGGCCGCAGCGATCTCGAGATTGCCATCGCCGAGGTCATGGACGAGAAGATCGCGGTGCGCTTCGTCGATCCCGAATCGCTCCCCGCGGGTTCGGGCGAGGAAGCCTCGCTCCTCTAGGCCCCCATGCCCGTGCCCGCGAATTCCGGGTTCGATGGCCGGCGCATCCTCATCGGCGTCACCGGCGGCATCGCAGCGTACAAGACTGCCTACCTCGTCAGCCGCCTCGCCCAGAGCGGCGCCGAGGTCACCGTCGCCATGACCGAGGCCGCCACGCGCTTCGTCGGCCCGCTCACCTTCCAGGCCCTCTCCGGCCGCCCGGTCTACACCAGCCCGTGGGATCACATCGAGTCCAGCGACCCGCAGCACATCGCCCTCGCCCGCGGCCTCGACGTTGCCGCCGTCGCCCCGTGCTCGATGAACATGCTCGCGAAGCTCGCCTCCGGCCGCGCCGACGACGCCATCTCGCTCATCCTCAGCGCGGTGGACCGCGGGCGCTCGCCAGTCATCCTCGCCCCCGCGATGAACACCCAGATGCTCGCCCAGCCCGCAACCGCGCGCAACCTCGCCACCCTCCGCGCCGACGGCTACACCATCGTCGGCCCCGGCGACGGCTGGCAGGCCTGCCGCGAAATCGGCCCCGGCCGCATGAGCGAGCCCGAGGAAATCCTGGAAGCAATGCGCGCCGCGCTGGCGATCTGATCGTCTCGATCCGAATCGCGACACAGTGCTGCTGCCTCCCGCGTTAGGGATGAGCGCGCCGCCGTCCTCCGGCCCAGCGGGCCGTGCGCACGTAGCCACGGGCCAGCCCGCAAAGCGGGCGCAGCCCGTGGCAAGCAGCGCCCGATCTCCACGCCCCAGCGGGGCAAGCGCAACTCGCGCTACGGGCAGCCCGCCGCGAACTCGTTCTGGAAACAGAGGAAGTCGAAGAAGTCGCGCGAGCCGCTCTCGTCGCAGTCGGCATAGGCGGCGCCCGCGGCGAACTCATTCTGGAAGCAGAGAAAGTCGAAGAAATCGAGCCCGCCGGAGCGATCGCAGTCGGCGTAGCAGGGGGCGGCGTCGCAGCCCCATCTCGCGATGCCGTTGACTTCGATGCCGGCGGGCTCGAAGATCGTGCCCCCGGCCTTGGCGAAGCCGCCGCCCACGTAGAGAGCGGGGCCGCGGCCCGAGCCGTCGTCGAATGCCATCAGGGACCTGGCGCCGCCGCTCAATCCGTCGCCGGGCTCCGACCACCCGGCGCCATCCCACTTCGCGATGCCAAACGCCTTCTCGCCGCCGGCCCCGTCGAAGTTGCCCCCGGCGTAGAGCGCCGCACCGGCGCCCGAGCCGTCGTCGAACGCGGTCAGGGAATTGGCGATGCCGACCGTCAGTCCGGGGCCGATTCTGAGGCTCAGTCCGCTGCCGAGGGGCGCCCAGATGTCGCCATCCCATTTCGCGATGCCGTTCACCGTGACACCACCGGCCATGGCGAACGGGCCGCCCGCGTAGAGCGCCGGACCACCGCCCGAGCCGTCGTCGAACACCGTGAGGGCGCCGACCCAGGGCTCACTGGTACCGCGGCCGACAGCCACACCGCTGCCGAGCGGGGTCCATTCATTTCCGTCCCATCTCGCGATGCGACTGGCGCTTAAGCCGCCGGCCGTTTCGAACCAGCCGCCCGCGTAGAGGGCAGGTCCGCCGGCTGAGCCGTCGTCAAATACGGTCAGGGCGCCGACCCAGTCGTCCACCCCGCTGCCGAGCGCCGACCACGCGGCGCCATCCCATTTCGCGATAGAACTGGCGCTCACACCGCCGGCTGTCGTAAACCCGCCGCCGGCGTAGAGCGCCGGACCGCCGCCCGAGCCATCGTCGAACACCGTCAGGGCTTGGACCATGTTGTTCATCCCGCTGCCGAGGGGCGACCACGCGGCGCCATCCCATTTCGCGATGTAGTTGGCGCTCACGCCGCCGGCCGTGGTGAAGTTGCCGCCCGCGTAGAGCGCCGGACCGGCGCCCGAGCCGTCGTCGAACACCGTCAGGGCTCGAACGTCGGCGGAGAGACCGCCGCTCACCCCGCTGCCGAGCGGTAACCAGACGTCGCCATCCCACTTCGCGATGCCGTTGGCGTCCACAGCGCCGGCCGCTGCGAAACTGCCGCCCGCATGGAGCTGCGGTCCGGCGCCCGAGCTGTCGTCGAACACCGCCATGGCCTTGACTTGTGATGAGGCGCCTCCGCCGCTCACCCCGATGCCGAGGGCCGACCATGCCGGCTCGCACTGGCCGCTGGCGTTCGAGGTCAGGATCATCACAGACGCGATCGCGACAGCGCTGACTCCCGACAAGATCCGATTCTTCAACATGCTGGCGATCCTTCCGCGCGGCCTGGCCCGCGCCTGGAGAGGTCGAGTCGGGGCCGCTTCGTTGGGCCAGTGTAACAGAAACGCGGTGGCAGTGGGCCAATGCCCTCCTTTTCTGGAACGCAGTCCCACATGTCGCGCCGCGCGCCGCCTAGAGGATGAAAATGGTACCACCCCGGTCCCGGAATCCGGTCGGCAAGAGTCGCGAATCCCTGCCGAAATCCGAACAGCAGGGCCTTCTTCAGAACAGTGGGCGGGATCCGTCAAGGGATGAGCGTGGCGCCGCTCCGTCCTCCGGCCCGGCGGGCCGTGCGCACGGAGCCACGGGCCAGCCCGCAAAGCGGGCGCAGCCCGTGGCAAGCAGCGCCCGATCTCAACCCCCCAGCGGGGCAAGCGCAACTCGTGCTACGGACAGCCGGCAGCGAACTCGTTCTGGAAACAGAGGAAGTCGAAGAAGTCGCGCGAGCCGCTCTCGTCG
>CAYMJK010000308.1:0-3150 GCA_964390535.1 uncultured Phycisphaeraceae bacterium
GTCTCGGCGGCGCCGGCATCGGTCTGGAGCAGACGCTCTTCAGCCCGATGAACCTCTTCGTGTGCGCGGGCCTGCTCGTGCTCATTCCCGGCGCGCTGTGGCTGCTGACGCCGAAGCAGGGCGAGGCGATCCGCGACATCACCGCGTTCGCTCCGGCCGAAGAGCCGGACGCCCCGCTCCCCGCGCCCACCACGGCGCCGGAATGGCTGGAACGCACGCCGATCCTCGCGTGGCTTCTTGCCCTCGCGCTCATCATCGCGCTGGTGCGCTTCGGCGGCGCCGCGGGGCTCACGAGCCTCGGGCTGAACGAGGTGAACATGGGCATGCTCGCGCTCGGCCTCATATTCCACGGCTCGCTGGCATCCTACGGCCGGGCCGTCGAAGAGGGCGCCCGCGGGTGCGCCGGCATCATCGTGCAGTTTCCGCTCTACGCCGGGATCATGGGTGTGCTTGGCGCCAGCGGGCTCATCCGGCGCTTCGCCGAGGCCATCGCGCAGGGCGGCGAGACCGGCGTGCCCGTGCTCACTTTTCTCGCGGCCGCGATCGTCAACTTCTTCGTCCCATCCGGCGGCGGGCAGTGGGGGATCCAGGGGCCGATCGCGCTGGAGGCGGGCGCGGCAGTCGGCGTCGCTCCCGGCAAGATGGTGATGGCGGTGGCCTACGGCGATCAACTCACCAACATGCTCCAGCCGTTCTGGGCGCTGCCGCTGCTGGCGATCACGGGGGCGAAGGCGCGCGACATCATCGGCTACACGGCGGTGGTGATGGTGGTCGCCGGCGCGTGGATGATGCTCGGGCTGTTGGTGTTCTGAGTGGGGGCGCAGCGAAAGCGCCGCGCGTGGGCGCGGTCGTCATTGGCGGTGTTGTCAGGGTTGGTGGCGCCGATGCCGGGTTTGAGTCAGGGGGCGCGGGGGAGCGCGCCGGCGCGGTGGCGGAGGTTCTGCGCGGGGGTTGGTGAACTGGGGGTGGGTTGGATGTGCTTGGGCGACGGTTCGGAGGTAGCGGGCCTCGGGGAGGCGCTTCCGGCAGGCTGCAAGCCTGCCCCGCCTGGCGCTGTGGGGGCGGGGGTGGAGCGGCTTGGGGATGCGCACTGGCGAGGGGCCGGTGCCACCTGCGGCGCCTGTGCCACCTGTGCAATCGGGGAGGCCGGCTTCGGGGAGGCGCCGCCGACAGGCTGCAAGCCTGCCCCACCCGGCGCTGTCCCAGGCTGCAAGCCTGCCCCACTCGGCGTTGCCGCAGGCTGGAATCCTGGGATGCGCGGCCTGGCAGGTGGTACGGCTGGGCCGCTCACCAGCGCCGTCGAGCGGTTGGAGGATGCGCACAGGCGAGACGCCTGTGCCACCCGGTTTGGCTGCGGCCCACTCGGCGCTGCGCGTTTGCGGGGGTTTTTCAGGGCGGCGAGGGCGCGGCGGAGGTTGAAGGTTCGGCGGGCGGTCTTTTCGCGTTCGATGGGCGCGAGGATGGTGATGGCGGCTTTGAGTGCGATCTCCTGGCTGCGGAGTTTCGCGGCGATGGAGATGTGGCTATCCATGAACAGCGGGGCGCGCACGAGGTGGTAGAGGGTGACGGCGGCGGTGCAGGCGTTGGAGGAGCGGATGTTCTTCTCGCGCTCGTCGCTGAAGGCGCGGAGGCGCTCGAGCAGGCGTTTGGTGTGGGGGTGCTCGGCCCAGTCGAAGAGGGTGTCGGGGTCGAGGCCGTGGTTGATGGCGAGCTCGTGGTGGCTCTGGGATTCGAAGTAGTGGAAGAGGAGGAGGTCTGGATCGACGTCGGCCGGGAGGGTGGGGCGGTCGGTGGGGGAGGGGGGAGCGCTGGCGGCGGGCGTCGGCGGAGCGGGGGAAGCGGGGGGAGCACTGACGGCGGCCGTCAGTGGCACGGGCGGAGATTTTTTCGGGGCGGCGTCGAAATCGTGTTCGGGGCGCGCGCGCAGATCGGGCGGGTTGGCGGGCTCGGCGGGGCCTGCGGGTGTGGCCTGGGCGCGGGGGGTATCGCTGGCTGCGATGCAGGGCGGGGCGATTTCGGTGGGGCAGGTGTGCATGGCGCGGCCTCGAAAAGGGTCGTCTCTCTACCCTTTGTCTGAGGGGCCACGAATGCGCGCGCAAAGCGCGCACTTGCCGCTTGGGAGACGCGCCGCCGGCAGGCTGCAAGCCTGCCCCACCCGGCCTTGGCGGTCCTGCGCGGCCCCGGCCCGACCCCCGGGCTACCCTGCCCCCGTGCTCGTTGCCGTCATCATTCCGGCCGCGGGATTCAGTTCCCGGTTCGCCGACGCCGCCGCGATTGCCGCGGGGGATGTCCGCTCGAAGCTGGATGAGGATCTCGGCGGCAGGCCGGTGCTGCAGCGCACCGTCGAGCTGTTTCACAAGCGCGACGATGTCCGCCAGATCGTCGTCGCCGGGCCGCACGCGGATGACGCATGGGACGCCTTCCGCCAGCGCCACGCCGACAAGCTCGGCATCCTCGGCGTTACCCTCTGCCGCGGCGGGCGCAAACATCGCTACGAGACCGTTGCCGCGGCGATCGCGGAAGTTCGCGACGACGCCACCCACATCGCCGTGCACGATGCCGCCCGCCCCTGCGCGCCCGCCGACCTCATCGATCGCGTCTTTGATGCCGCGGGCAAGTTCGACGCGGTGATCCCCGCCGTCGAGGTGAGCGACACGCTCAAGCGCGTCGGCGAGCGCGAGGAAGCGGCCGCCGAGGCCGATGCCGTGGACGCCATCCTCGGAACCAGCCCGGATGCCGGCCCGAAGGCGCGGCAGGTGGAGGAGACGATCGACCGCACGCGCCTCGTCGCCGTGCAGACGCCGCAACTCTTCGAGGCGGGCCTCCTGCGCCGGGCCTACGCCCAAAGCGACCTCGCCAGCACGGATGACGCCCAGCTCGTCGAGCGCCTCGGCGCCCCCGTCCACGTGGTCGATGGCGACCCCCGCAACATCAAGATCACGCGCCCCGCGGATGTCCGCCTCGCCCGCGCCCTCCTCGGCGTGAGCGGCACGCAGGGACGGCCGGCGCACAAGCGGTTCTGAGCGCCGGGCGGCGCCTGGCAGATTCTCATTGATTTTCTTGAGCGTTGGGGCGAGAAGCGCCCGTCTCTGGTAGAATGGCGCGAAAGGCCCGCCGCATGGGAGCGTCGTCTGAGGAGATCATCATGAG
>CAYMJK010000309.1:0-4002 GCA_964390535.1 uncultured Phycisphaeraceae bacterium
GTCTCCCCGCCGCGCATCCTCGAGGCCCGCCTCATCGAGGCGCCCCCCCGCCCCGAGCGCCCCGTCCCCGTCGGCCCGCCCGAGCCCGCGCCGATCGATCGCTGACTGCTTCTGCCCCGGGGTCGTCCTCGACGCCTGCGCGCCTCGGCGCCAGGCGCCATCGATTCCTACTCGCACAGAGCGCTCCGGCGCGGGTACTGCCTCTTGCTGCCCCGGGGCGCCGTTAGGGCCGGCTAGTCTCCCCCCGCGAACTTCCTTTTACCCGTCCTTCAGGATGCCCTCATGCGCGGGCGCCAAACTCCTCTGTGAACAGCGGAGGCGCAAGGTGGCCCCGCCCCGTCGGCGAGGGGGCGCCGTTCCTCCCGCAGGAAAGGACTATCCCGATGAAGTGCAGAGACCTCCTTCTGGTGTGCGGCGCCGCGGCCGCCGTCTCGATGTCCGCGGCCGCGCAGACCGGCACGCAGCCGGAGCGCCAGCGCGATCAGGACCAGCCGCGGCAGGATCAGCCGTGGCAGCAGGATCAGCAGCGTCAGCAGGACCAGCAGCGCGCCGGCCAGAGCGGCGCCAAGTCCATCCTCAAGGATCTCGAAGGCTCCTGGCATATCGAGATCCGCATGGACCCGCGACTGTTCGGCAAGCAGTCCACCCTCGGCGCCGGCGCCGGCAGCATGCGCGACACCAACCCTGATCAACAGCGCCAGGAGCGCGAGCGCCAGGAGCGCGACGCCGAGCAGCCCGGTCAGCAGCAGCCCGGCGAACGCGAGCCGGGCGAGCGCCAGCCCGGAGAGCGCCAGCCCGGCGAGCAGCCGGGTCAGCAGCCCGACGAACGTCAGCCCGGCCAGCAGCCCGGCGACGATGCCCGCCAGCCCGGGCAGATGTCCGGCAACATGCAGACCTGCCGCGGCTACGCCCAGAATCGCCTCATCCTCGACGAGAACGTGCTCCACGAGGCGGCGGTCATCATCACCACCCCCTCCGATGACGCCGGCGCCACCACGACGCCCGGACAGGACAGCAATCAGCAGATCCAGATGCTCTCCTTCCTCGGCTTCGACGAGCAGTCGCAGCAGTACAGCTTCGTCGTCATGAGCGATCAGCACGGTCGCATGCAGTGCAACACCGGCTCGTTCGACGCCGGCTCCAAGCGCATCGAGTTCAGCGGACACAAGTCTCTCGGCATGGAGGGGCGCTCCGTCCAGGGCGCAGGCCAGTCCGAGCGCGACCCCATGCGCCGCCAGGCCGGCGCCAGCCAGATGTCCGACAAGCCCGACCTCCAGAACGTCCGCGTCGTCCTCGAGGTCACCGGCCCCGATGAGCACAAGGTGACCATGTATCACCAGGGCCAGCAGGGCCAGCAGAGCCAGCCCGGTCAGCAGAATCAGCCCGGCCAGCAGGGCCAGAGCCAGCTCGGCCAGATCGTCTACGAGGCCACCTACACCCGCGCCGACGGCCAGGCCCCCGGCGCCGGCGCAGGCGCAGGCGCAGACCCCGCCAGTCGCTGACCACGGTTCGCAGCGAAACCAAAGCCCCTGTCCCGGCCCGCCGCACCCCGCGGCGGGCCGGTTTTTTCGCGGTGCCACCCGCCGTGCCTCCCGTGCCACCGATGTCGGCTTTGGACATCGGTGCTCCCGTCGCTGCTCCCCCGCCTGCCGCGAGCGCGACTCACACGTCCCGGCGCCCCACCCTCACCCCGTTCCCACCCCGAAGAACCCCCGCGTGTTGGCGTCAACCTGCGCACAAAACCGGTCCCACCCCTCCCCCCGCTCCTCCGCCAGCCGGCGCGCTGTCAGCGATGTCATCCACGGCTCGCACGGCCGCTCGCCACGCCGCGGCTCCGGGCTCAGGAACGGCGCATCCGTCTCCACCATGATCCGATCCGCCGGCGCCAGCCTCGCCGCCTCGCGCACCTCCGGCGCGTTGCGGTAGGTGAGCACCCCCGTGAAGCTCACCATCGCCCCGAAGTCCAGCAGCATCCGCATCTCCTCCGGCCCGCCGGTGAAGCAGTGAAAGACGAAACGCGCCGGATCGAGCCCCTAGTCCCGCAGAATCGGGATCAGTTCCGCAAACGCCTTGCGGCAGTGCAGGATCACCGGCAACTCGATCCCATCCTCCTCGCGACAGCGCCGGATGAACGCGAGCTGCTCATCGAGCACGCGCCGCTGGATCTCCCCCGCCGGCTCGTCATAGTGGTTGTCGAGGCCCAGTTCCCCCCACGCCACGCAGCGCGGCGACTGCGCCACCCGCCGCAGAACGCTCCAGTCGTGCGGCCCTTCATCCGCGTGCAGCGGGTGGACGCCCGCCGAGCACCACACGTTCTCATGCGCCTCCGCGATGGCCAGCGCCTCCGGGGCATCCCGCGTCGTCGTGCTGATGGTGATGGCGCCGGTCACCCCATGCTCCGCAGCGCGGGCCAGCACCCCGGCGACATCCTTGCGAAGCTGCGGAAACGTCAGATGGCAGTGCGTGTCGATCACCCGCAACGATATCGTCCCCACCGGTGGCATCGGGCTTCCGCCCGATGGTCCCGCGCACTGGCGGCAGATGTCCGGCCCGCCTGCCACCCATAGACTGCCCCTCGGCCGCCCACGCAGCCGATCTCGAAGGCGGGAGACCCTGGAGACGCCGATGCTGCGCCGCACATTGCCCCTGCCCCTGCTCGCCCTCGCCGCAGCGCTCGCCCTCGCCCTGCCGCGGGCGACGGCCCAGGATCTCGATCTCTGGTTCACCGTCGAACTCGGCGGCCAGAAGGCCGGCTGGCAGCGCCTCACCACCACCACCGCCGATGGCGAGATCACCACGCGCTCGGAACTGCGGATGAAGATCCGCCGCGGCCAGCAATCCACCGAGCTCGCCTTCATCTCCGAGTTCGTCGAAACCGCCGCCGGCGAGCCAGTGCGCATGCAAGCCGAAGACGCCACCGGCCAGACGCCCATCATCACCGACTACGAGTTCAACGCCGAGACCATCGTCGCCAGCGCCCGCCAGGGCGACGCCGCGCCCCAGCGCTCCGAGACGCCGGCGCCCGAGGGCACGTGGCTCCCTCCCGCCGCCGCCCGCCGCTACCTCGCCCAGCGCCTCGAGTCCGGCGCCGGGAAGGTCACACTGCGCACCATGGATCCGGGCCTCGGCCCGCAGGCCATCACCGTCACCCGCGATGTCGTCGAGCGCGCGCCCGTGGCCGTCCCCGCAGCCGGCGCCACGCCCGCCACGTCGCCCCCCGCCCCCCCCGCTCCCGGCGAGCCCGCGAAGACGATCGAGATCGAAGCCTGGCGCTGCAACGTGCGCCAGAGCATCGCCGAGGAACTGCTCACGATCGAGTACATCGACGCTCGCGGCATCCCCATCGTCACCGAGACCCGAATCGGCGGCCTCGACATGCGCATCGCCCTGAGCGATCAGCAGGCCGCGATGCGCCCCGCCCCCGCGCCGGAGATGCTCGTGAGCGTCTTCGTCAGGCCCGACCAGCCCATCCGTGCGCCGCGCCGCACGGTCGACGCCATCTACATCCTCCGCGCTGCCGAAGGCCCGCTCCCCGACCTCCCCACCGCCGGCGCCCAGCAGGCCCGGCGCCTCGACCCGCAGTCCGCCCGCATCGTCGTCAGCGCCCTCGACAACCAGCCCGCGCCCGATGTCGATGAAGCCGAGCACCTCGCCGCCACCCCGCTCCTCGATACCGGCGACGAACTCATCCAGCGCCTCGTCCGCCGCGCCACCGCCGGCGCCGGCGACAGCCCCGAGGCCCGCGCCGAGGCCATGCGCCGCTTCGTCCAGCAGCACGTGCGCGACAAGACCCTCGGCGTCGGCTTCGCCAGCGCCTCCGAGGTCGCCCGCTCCGGCGAGGGCGACTGCACCGAGCACGCCACGCTCCTCGCCGCCATGCTGCGCATCGACGGCATCCCCTCGCGCATCGTCAGCGGGCTCATCTACGCCGACAGCTTCGCCGGCGAGCAGAACATCTTCGGCTACCACATGTGGACCCAGGCCCTGCTCGACATCGATGGC
>CAYMJK010000310.1:0-2531 GCA_964390535.1 uncultured Phycisphaeraceae bacterium
TCGTCGATCCTGCTGGCGGGGTGACCGGCGATGCGGGCCAGGACATCGGCCAGCCAGGCCTGCGGATCAACGTCGTTGAGCTTGGCGGTGGTGATCAGCGTCGCCATGGCGGCGGCGCGTTCTGCACCGCGGTCGGAGCCGGCGAAGAGCCACGCCTTTCTTCCAAGCGCAAAACCCCTGAGCGCGCGTTCGGCCGCATTGTTCGTCAGGCAGACACGTCCGTCGTCGAGGAAGACGGTGAAGCGGTCAAAACGCTTGAGCATGTAGTCCATCGGCTTGGCGACCGACGACGAGCGCGAGAGCGCGACGCGCTTATCCTTCAGCCAGACGTGCAGACCCTCGACGAGCGGTCGGCTCTGCTCCTGCCTGATACGGCGACGCTCGCCGGCGCCCATGCCGTTAATCTGTCGCTCGATGGCGAACAGCGCGTCGATGCGGCTCACCGCCTCCAGCGCGATCGGCGAGACGGGCGCGATGTTCGGCCCGCGCCGCGCCGTGGCGGCGATGTCGGCAAGCTCGAAGAAGCCGCGGCGGGCATGCGCCCAACAGAGCGCCGACGTGACCGGTCCGCCCGGACGTGCCGGATCATAGAGGCCGTTGTAGCCGCCATAGGCGTCGGCCTGCAGGATGCCCCGCCAGCTCGCCAGATGACCGTCAGGATGTTCCTGTCGCCGGTCGCGCGAGGCGAAGTAGAGCGCTGCCGGCGGATCGCTACCACCGAAGGGCTGATCATCGCGCACGTAGGTCCAGATCCTCCCCGTGTCGGTCTTACCTTTGGCCAGGATAGGCACCGTGGTGTCGTCGGCGTGCAGCCGCTCGGCTGCCATGACGTGCCGGGCGATCAGCGCATGCAGTGGCGCCAGGGCTGCCGTGGCCGCGCCGACCTGGTCGGCCAGCGTCGAGACGGAGAGCTCGATACCTTCCCGCCCATAGCGCTCACTCTGGCGGTTCAGCGGCTGATGCTGCCCGAACTTCTCGAAGAGAATCGTCGCCAGGAGGTTCGGCCCCGCGAAGCCGCACGGCGTCGCATGGTACGGCGCGGGCGGCTGCGTGATCGCCTCGCACGCCCGGCAGGAGAAGCGCTCGCGTACGGTCTGGATGACCTTCCACGATCGCGGCACCACCTCCAGCGTCTCAGTCACGTCCTCGCCAAGCTTGGACAGCTTCTGCGAGCCGCAGCACGGACACGCCGTCGGGGCCGGCACAACGAGGCGCTCGCGCGGCGGATGATCCGGGAAGGGCTTGCGCACAGGACGCCGCCACGGCGGCTGCACGGGCAGCGACGCCTGGCGCGCCGACGCTTGCGCCGCGATCTCGTCTTGCGCTGCCCCGGCCTCCAATTCTTCCAGCTGGAGCTCCATCTGATCGATGAGGCGGGCCGTGCGCTCCGAGCGCTGGCCATAGAGCTGGCGCCGCAACTTCTCGATCTGTAGCTTGAGGTGGGCGATCATCGCTTCGACCGACGAAGCCGCCGCCTTCGCCTTCAGCGCTTCGGCGACGGCGCGGGAAGCTGCTGTCTCCGCTTCGATCCTCGCCTGGCGCTCTGCCAGGATCATCGCATGTGCCGCCGCCAGATCGGCGGGCAACGGCGGCGAAGACGATGGCGAAGCAGGCGGTTCCACGTCGAGGATGGAATCACATGTTGCGCAGAACACAAGGCAAAAAACGTCATCCGACCGACGTCGGCCGCCACGCCTCAACAGGGTTGCGCCAGTCGATCCCTGACAGCAGGTAACCCATCTGCGCTGGCGTAATCGCCACCGCACCGTCCGCCGGCGACGGCCACAGGAAGCGGCCGCGCTCGAGCCGACGCACATACAGGCTCGCCGCCTGGCCGTCGTGCCAGATCACCTTCATGAGGTCGCCGCGACGACCGCGGAAGCAGAACACGTGGCCGCCGAGCGGATCTCGCTTCAAGACCTCCTGCACGAGCAGCGACAGCGAAGCGAACCCCTTCCGCATGTCGGTGTGGCCCGTCGCTAGCCAAACCTTCACGCCAACAGGGACCGGGATCACTTCAGCGCCTCAAGACCCCGCGCGAGCTTCAGCACCGCGTCCATGTCCACACCGCCCTCGAAGATGATCCGCCGGCCGGAGCGCAGCACCACCTCGATGCGCGACTTCCGCACATCCGACGGCATAGCGGCTGCGGCGACATCGGGAACGACTACCGCCGGCACGAAGCACGGCGCCGACAACACCGCGTCCTCGGCCAGCATCGCCCGCCGCCACGCCAGAACCTGCGAACGAGCCACGTTATGGCGGCGCGCCGTCGCCGACACCTGGCGCGGGCCACTCATGCTCTCAAGCACGATCCGCAGCTTCTCCTCGTCACTCCACCGCCGGCGACGTCCCGTCTCGACGATCTCGAGCCTCCCGAAGGCACTGTGAGTATGACTGTCCATACGCACTGTGTTCAACGATTTGCCTCACCTCGCGCAAGGCGGCCCCGGTCGGATGGATACCGCGCTCTGGGAGCGGGTGTTCGAGAGTCTGACCGGCGAATCCAGACAACCAGTACCTTTTGCTCG
>CAYMJK010000311.1:0-4227 GCA_964390535.1 uncultured Phycisphaeraceae bacterium
AGATGATTCGGAAGGCGAGATCGCAGTACCCCGCGATGGGGGCGAGGAGGAGGTTTGTGGCAAGCCGGACGGGGCCGATCTGGAGTGGGGGGGCGATCACGCGGGGATCGTAGTGAAGATTGGATGCTCTGGGCGCAGAAAGCATGGGCGCAGAAAACAGCCCCGCCGATGAGAACCGGCGGGGCTGTGGTTCAGGGAATGAACCGCTTCAAGGAGGGCTCATTCCGGCGGTCATCGGCTCAGATGCAGCCGGCCGCGAACGCGTTCTGGAAGCACAGGAAGTCGAAGAAATCGTGCCCACCGCTCGTGTCGCAGTCGGCGTAGGGATCCATCGCCGCGAAGGCGTTCTGGAAGCACAGGAAGTCGAAGAAGTCGAGGCCGCCGGAGCCGTCGCAATCGGCGTAGCAGCCGGTGCTCTCCTCGAGCAGGACGTCGTCCATGTAGAACTCGTTCGGGCCGCTCGACGAGAGCGTGAAGAGGTCGAGGACCGCAATCTCGGTCGCCCCGAGCTCCCCGCCGAACACCCCGCACGACCAGCAGATGTCCTCGGCGAGCAGGACATCGTCGTAGTACATGTCATAGGTGTCCGCATCGAGATCGATCTCGGCCCGGAACTCGACCCATTCATCGTTGATGATGGATGCGAAGGCGCCGCAGCCGGCGCAGTCCGGCAGGATTTCCCCGAGCAGCGTGTTGAAGTGAACCTGCAGCGACCACATGGTGTCGGCGGCCGTGCCGGTCCCGCCCCAGGTATTGATCCCGATGATGTAGTAGCTGCCCGCGGAGCCGGTGGGGACGTAGGTGTTGACGCTGAGGGTGTACTGGCCGCTGGTGAGGCCGCTGAACACCTGGATGACGTCGGCCCCGGTAAAGCTCCAGTCGCTGCTCTTCGTGCCGCTGGACGCGAACGCATCGCTGACGATCGCATCCTGGGTGCCGCCGGGCCAGATCTCCCAGTCACCCATGGTCGAGACGCCCTGACCGACCGAGTACGCCTCGAAGTCCTCATCGACGACCTGGACGCTGTCCACGCCGGCGCCGCCGCCGGCGACCGGTCCGGGCACGGGTGTGCTCGACCGCTCGCCGCTGAACGGGGGAGCGCTGGCCGCCGCTCCAACGGCGGCGCACAGTGCGAAAGCAAGTGTTCTCTCAATCATTTCTAGTTTCCTCCCAGACGGGGTTCATCTCAGACGCCGACCTTCGGCGTCCCTCCTTGGTGTCGCGCCGGAATCCCTGGGAAGCGTTCGCGCGCGGCGCTCCGCAGAGGTTTCCCGGGTTGACCGAGCCGCGGCGTTGGCTCGAGACGACACATACAACTCGTCGCCGCGACTCAAGCAGAGGCGTCGGCGCTGGCCGGCGCCTCTGCGGGGTTCATTGAACGCTGGGCGCGTCCCGCCATTCAGGCGATTACGGGCAGCCCATCGCGAACGCATTCTGGAAGCACAGGAAGTCGAAGAAGTCCAGCCCGCCGCTCCCGTCGCAGTCTGCGTAGCAGTCGCCGTCCACGGGGCTTCTGCTGCCGTAGGTCGTCGCGATCTCGACCTGCGTCATGCCGCCGGCGGGAATCTCGACCTCCCACTCGAGGGCCATGAACGCGTCGAACGGAGAGACGCTGCCCGCGGGCTGCGCCCCCGGAACCTCGCCGACCGCCGGGGCGTAGCCGACGCCGGCGGTGAAGTCCTGCCACTCGACCGGAAGGCCGAAGTTGTCCCAGATCTGGAAATCGGTGCCGAACGCCATCGCCGGCCCGCCCGCCTGCATGCCGCTCTTGGCCGCGACATACACGTATCCGGGCGTGCCGCTGAGGGCCACTGCGCTCACCGGATCGGCGGCGTCGTCGCCCGGATCCCGCATGTACGGGTTGATCGCGCCCGCGGCGTCGCTGCTCCCGGAGACGTCCTCGGCAATCGCATCCAGCAGGAACAGATCGAGGTCGAGATGGCGATTGAACAGGAAGTTCGCCGTGTCGGCGCCGTTGTTGGTGATCGTGTACACGAGGTGATAGGTGGCGACGCTGCTGCCAGCCGCGGGCTTCTCGACCCACTGCTCCAGTTCGAAGCTCAGATCGAGGCCGCTGAACCCGCCGTTTGCGCTGAAGGCGCTCATGGCGGTGTCGGTGACGCCGTCACCATCGCGGTCCGAGCCGACCAGCCCGGCGTCGAGCTGGTACTGCATCGTCGCGCCGGCCACGTTGTACTGGACATCGAGGTTGCGCCCCGGCTCCGCGAACACCACCCGGTCGATGAAATCGGCGTACAGCCACGAAGAGGCCGCGAACGACACATTGGAGGAGCCGACCGGGCCCTCCGGGTCGTACAGATCGACATTCTCCGGCCAGGTCCAGTTCGTCACCGCGCCGTACGCGTCGGGGTTGACGATGAGCTGGCCGTCGCCGGCAACGTTGTTATCGAGCGTGATCGTCTGCCCCGCCGCCGCCAGAGGCAGCGCCGCAGCCAGGATCAGCCCAGCCGCCGACGCAGCCCGCCGCTCATGCTTCCACATTGTCGGATCCTCCCACTTCTCGCTTCTTGCCGGCGCGAGCCTGTTGCCCGCCGGCGTGCATCCCTCGAAACGCCTCCAGACGTTCCGCCTCCCGAGGTGAGCGCGCCCGCACAGGCCCTCGAACCGTGTAGCGCCCGAACAGGCGCGCTCGTCACCGCGGACCGCCTCTAGGGGCTCCGCCCCGGCAGGTGGGCCGCGATCTCTTCCAGTATGACCGCGCGCGGAGGCCGCGTCAACAGGAACTTTTGCGCGCAGCGGCAACTCCGACAGCTTGTCGGAGCAACTACGACTTGTCGGAGAATGGCGAAGAACAGGCCGTGAAATCAGGTGCGCCCGCGGAACGTGATGCGAGCCCGCGTCAGGTCGTACGGGCTCATCTCCACAGTGACGCTGTCGCCGGGAAGGATCCGGATGTAGTGCTTGCGCATCTTTCCGGAGACGTAGGCCAGCACCTCGGTCTGCTGCTCGTTGGGAAGGCGCACCTTGAACATCGCGTTCGGCAGCGCCTCCACGACGATCGCTTCCATGGTGAACTTGTCATCCTGCTTGGCCATACGGGTTCGGCGCCCTCAAAGTGATTCGCCGCCCGGCGCAACGGCCGTGCGGCGAAGGGCGGATCGTAGGCGAGGCGCGGGGCGCAGGCGGGCTCGCTCAGGCGATGTGGAGCAACTCCCGGTAGGTCGGCATCGGCCAGAGGTCCGCCGCAACCTGGCCCTCCAAGGCGTCGGCGGCCTCGCGCAGGCGGTCCATGGCGGGGCGAATGGCGTCCCGGACGTGCAGGGCGTGCTTGTGCTCGCTGGCGGGCTCGGTCGCCATGACCCCGGCCAGATCGGTCGCGCCGCTGCTGAGCGCGGCGACCAGCGCTCCGAAAGACTCGAGGGTCGCCCGCAGCTCAGCGGCTTCCACGCCGGCGGCCTCGGTGGCGGCGACGGCCCCCGCCAGTTCGGTCTGGTGCCGCAGCGCTGCCGGCAGAATCATGGTCCGAACCATGGAGACCATCGTCTCGGCCTCGATGCGGACCTGCTTGATGTACTTGTCCATGTAGATGCTGGCCCGGCTCTCGACCTCGGCTTTGGTCAGCACCTTCCGCCGCTTGAACAGGGCGATGGCTTCCTTCGACTGGAAGGCGGGGATCGCCTCGACCGAGTTGCGCAGGTTCGGCAGGCCGCGACGAGCCGCCTCCTCGTGCCACTCGGTGGAGTAATTGTCGCCGTGGAAGATGACGCGCTTGTGCTCTTTGATGATGCCCTTGAGGACCGCGGCCACTACCTGAAGCCGCTTGTCCGGCGTTGCGGCCTTCGGGATCGCCTCGGTCAGCTCATCCGCCAGGTCGGCGAGCGAGTCGGCGACGATGGTGTTCAGCACCGTCGCCGGCAGCGCGATCGACGCCGACGAGCCGACCGCCCGGAACTCGAACTTGTTGCCCGTGAACGCGAAGGGGCTGGTCCGGTTGCGATCGCCGGCGTGGCGCGGGATCTGCGGCAGCGTGCGGGCGCCCATATCCAGCGTCGCCGACCGCTTCGTGCGCTTTGCGCCCCCGTTCTCGAGCTGCTCGACCACATCCATCAGCATGTCGCCGAGGAAGATGCTCAGGATCGCCGGCGGCGCCTCGTTGGCGCCGAGGCGGTGGTCGTTGCCCGCGGAGGCGACGGCGGCTCGCAGCAGGTCGGCATGCACGTCGACGGCCCGGACCACGGCGGTCATGAAGACCAGGAACTGAAGGTT
>CAYMJK010000312.1:0-12032 GCA_964390535.1 uncultured Phycisphaeraceae bacterium
GGGAACTCGGGCTCGGCGGTGCAGGATGAGTCGACGGGGCTGGTGATCGGGGTGCACACGCACGGCGGGTGCCGGTCGGACGGCACGGGCTCCAATGCCGGGACGGCGATCGACCGACCGGGGTGGCAGGCGGCGCTGGGCTCGCCGCAGGGGACGGCGGGGTATGGCAGCGCCGATGTGGCGCCGCCGCTGCACGTGAGCGGGGACGCGATCAACCTGATGGGGACGCTGGACACGGCGAGCGGCGCGTTCGGCGGCATCGGGTATGGGCCGCCGGACATCCGCGGGCTGGCGTGGGCGCCGGGGGCCGGGCGGTTGATCGGCGTGGATGGCGCGATGCGGCTGTGGGAGATCGATCCGGCATCCGGCGCGGCGGTCGAGGGGGCCGCGGTGTCCGGAGCGCCGGACTTGATCAACGGGCTGGCGCTGGATCCGGCGACGGGGGCGCTGTACGGGGTGTCCGCGGCGAGCGGGCAGGTGTGGTCGATCGATCGGAGCTCGGGGGCCGCGACGGCGATCGGCAGCGCGGGCGGGGAGGACATGGCAGGGCTGGCGTTCAACGCTGACGATGGCATGCTGTATGCGACCGATGATGTGGCGGGGGGAACGCGGCTGGTGCGCATCGATCCGTCCACGGGGGGCCGGGCCGTGGTGGGGGCGCTGGGCGCGGGGGCCGGCGACTGCGACGGGCTGGCGTGGAACGCCGAGGACGGGATGCTGTACACGCTGGATGACGCCAGCGATCGCACGCTGCGGATCGACCCCGCGAGCGGCGCCGCGACGGCGGTGGGTGCGACCGGCTCGCCGTTCGAGGTGGACTACGGGCTGGCGTGCGTGACGGCTGGCTGCCGCGTGGACATGAACGGCGACGGTGTTCTGGACTTCTTCGACTTCCTGGAGTTCCAGAACGTGTTTGCGGCGGGCGATCTGCGGGCGGACTTCACGGGGGATGGGACGCTGGACTTCTTCGATTTCCTGGCGTTCCAGAACGAGTTCGCGTCAGGATGCGTGTAGGAAATGATGAAATATGAAATATGAAATATGAATGATGAGCCGGAGGGGGAGGTGGCCCATGAATGGCGGAAACCGGTGAAACGGCGCGCCCCCGGCCACCATACAAGACCGAAAGCGGGGCCCCAGGCGCCCCTGAACTCTGGAGGGCGCTATCCATGCGGCTCGTCATTGCTCTGCTCGCCCTCGCGACTCCGCTGAACGACTGCCACGGCCAGTTCGAGCCGATTTCGACACCCGTGGACGATCTCGTCGGCTTCTACTCCCTGGACGGCGCCCGCGTGCGGGTAACGTGGCGGCCCGATGGCGGGCTGTACATTCTGGCGCTTGATCCCGAGAGCACGGCCGACGACGGGCCCGACATGTGGTCTCTCGCCGCCGACGATGAGGGCTGGCCCACCCGCGACGGCGCTCCTGTCGAAGTCGAGCGCACGGCAGATGGCGCGGTCCGCGCCATACTCATCCCGCAACAGCCCGGCAAGCCGCTCGTGGCCGAACGCCTCGCCGAGCAGCCCTACGCCCAGCGGCAGGTCGCATGGACCAGTAGCGCCGGCGACATCCGGCTCGTCGGCGCCATCATGATCCCGGCGGGCGAAGGCCCCTTCCCCGGCGCGGCGATCATCCAGGGCTCCGGCGCCTCCGGGCGGAGCAACATCTGGGCATGGACCTTCGCCGATGGCCTCGCCCTCCGCGGCGTGGCAACGCTCATTCCGGACAAGCGCGGGTCGGACGCCTCCGGCGGCGCGTGGATGGATGCAAGTTTTGAGGATCTTGCGGCAGACGCCGCGGCGTCCCTCGAAGCCCTGCGCGGGCTCGAGGGCGTTGATGCGCAGCGATGCGGCTTCGTCGGCCTCAGCCAGGGCGGGTGGATCGCCCCGCTGGCGACCGCCAAGTCCAAGGGCGCCTTCAGTGCTTCGCTCTCCTGTGCCCTCACCCGCCCGGGCGAGCAGGTGCAGCACGAACTGATGCAGGACTTCCGCTCCAGTGACCTCAGTGACGAGGATGCCCGGCGCATGGGCGCAGCCATCCGTGCCTTCGGCGACTTCATCAGCGGCGCCGGCTCGTGGGAGCGCTACGAGAGCCTGGCGAACCCTCTCCGCTCCGGCGCCACCGCCGAGATCGCCGCGGAGTACCTGCTCGAGACGCCGGACGCCGCGATCGTGGGGTTCTGGCGACGCATCCACGACTACGACTTCCCGGGGCTGCTCGCCGCGGCCGATGCGCCGCGCCTGCTTGTCTACGGCACAGAGGATGAACTCGACAACACGCCGGTCGCCCTCTCGCTGCGACGGCTGGCCGACCTGTACGCGCAGGACCCGCGCATCGACCTGCGCACCATCATCTACCCCTCCATGGGCCACGCCCTTGCGGACGAACGCACGAAGTGGGTGTCGCCGGTTGTGCTGGCCGACCTCGCCGCCTGGGTCACCTGGGTAACCGGTGGCTCCTGACCGAGCGCTGCGGGTGCGGCGGGTATTCGCGCCAGCGGGCGCGCCGCGAGGATGCATGCGCCTTGCCGGTCCGATGCGCACGCGGCAACCGACGAGCCGGCGCCGTCTGCCCGACGCTTGCGCGTCAGGGCTCTTTATGCGTCAACCGGCTCGTGCTCGTGCTGGCGCATGCCGGCGAGGGCGGCCTGGAGGCTGCCGCGGCGGTCGTCGGGCGGCGCCTCGGTCGTGCGCTCCGCGGCAGCGGCCGGCTCTTCGACATCCGCCTCGATCTTCCGGATCTGGCCGTCGGCGCCGACGTGCTCGAACTTCACGCTCACGCGGGTGGAGACGCCGCGTTCCTGCATGGTGACGCCGAAGAGGCGGTCGGCGGCGGCCATGGTGCGCTTGTGGTGGGTGATGACGATGAAGCTGGAGTGCTCGGCGAACTGGCGGACGACCGCGCAGAAGCGTTCCACGTTGGATTCATCGAGGGCGGCGTCCACCTCGTCGAGAATGCAGAAGCAACTCGGCTTGCTCTGGAAGATGGCCAGCAGCAGGGCGACAGCGGTGAGTGACTTCTCGCCGCCGGAGAGCTGACTGATGGAGCGCGGCTCCTTGCCCGGCGGCTTGGCGATGACTTCGACGCCGCTTTCGAGCCAGTCGATCTCGTCGGTCGCGACCTTCTGGCCGTCGATCTCCTTGACGAGGCCCATGAGCCGGACCTCGGCGCGGCCACCGCCGAAGAGCTTGCGGAACATGCCATTCTGGCCGGCGAAGTTCTCCTGGATGGCCTTGAAGGTCTCCTCGAAGCGGGCGCGGCTGGCGTCGTTGAGGCGCTCGATGAGATCGGTGAGGGTGGCGCGGGCGGCGTCGATGTCGGCGACCTGGGCGACGAGATCCTCGTTGCGCTGCTCGAGGGTCGACTCCTCGTCGATGGCATCGAGGTTGACGTTGCCGAGGCGGCGGATCTCGTCGCGGAGGGTTTCGATCTGCGCGTGCGCCTCGGCGGCGTCGATGGGCGCGACGTCGCCGGTGTCCATGAGCACGCGATACTCCCACCAGTCGCGGGCGAGGTTGACGTCGGCATCTTCGGCTGCGCGGTCTTCGAGGGTTTCGCGCTTGACTTCGAGTTCGCGGCGGGCGACTTCGAGGCTGTGGAAGTCGCGCTCGATGGCGCTGGTCCGGCGGCGGGTCTCGGCGAGGCGGGCGGTGATGTCGCGGGCTTCGGCGACGCTCTCTTCGGCGGCAGCACGGGCGGCTTCGACCTCGCGCTCCAGTTCGTCGATGCGCCCGGAGAGGCGCTGGATGTCGGCCTCGGCCTCGGCGGCCTCGGCACGGCGCTGCTCGGCGCTCGCGCGGGTCTGATCGAGGTGGATGCGGACGGATTCGAGGCGGCGGGTGGCGTCTTCGGCGCTGGCGCGGGCGGCGGCGCCCTCGCGCCGGGCGGCGCCGAGTTGTTCGCCGAGGCGGCTGACATCGACGCGGGCGGTTGTGAGGCGCTCGGCGGCCTCCTCGGCCTCGCGCTGGGCTGCCGCGGCGGCCTGCTCGATGTCGCCGGCGGCAGCGCGTTCGTCGCCGGCGAGGGCGTCGAGGCTGGCAGCGCGGGTTCGGGCCTGATCGATGTCGCGCTCGATGGCTGCGCGGCGCTCGGTTGCCTGGACGCGCTCGTCCTGAAGGGCGGCGAGGTCGCGCTGCAGGCGGGCGGCGTCCGCCTCGGCCCGCTCGAGGGCGGTCTGGCGGGAGAGCTGAGCCCGTTCCTGGGCGGCAAGGTCGGTATCGATCTCGGTGAGGCGCTTCTGGAGCGAGGAGGCCTCGGCATCCACGGCTTCGAGGCGGCGCGTGGAGGCGCTGAGATCGTGATCGACGGTATCGATCTGCGCGCGCAGTTCGGCGAGTTCGGCGCGGCGGGCGAGGACGCCGGCGCCCTCCTCGGCGCCACCGCTGCCAGCCCCGGCGCCGGCGGGTCCGGCGGGGAGGCGGCCATCGGGCTCGATCAGTGCGCCATCGCGGGTGACGAAGCGGGCGCCGGGCATGGGGCCGGCGGCGAGGAGTGTGGCGGCATCGCGATCCTCGACGAGCCATGTGGCGCCGAGCAGGCGGTCGAGCAGGGCGCCGGCGCTTGTGGTGTCGATGGTGTTGGTGCCGGCGCAAGTCGTGGGGGCGGCGGGACGCACGAAGGAGCGCAGCGGGGCGATGCGCCCGGCGAGTGCGGCGGGGATCTCGCTGGTCGGCGGGATCGCGGGCGAGCGCAGCGGGATGAAGGTGACGCGCCCCTTGAGGCGGGCCAGCTCATCGGCCCCGGGAGCGGCGCCGGCAGATTCGATGATGAGGGCCTGCAGCAGCGCGCCGAGGGCGGCCTCGACGGGGGCGGCGTGGGCGGTGTCGGTGTCGATGAGGTCGGCGAGGGGGCAGAGGACAGCGCCGAAGGCCTCGCCGCGGGCCCGCTGATCGAGGGCGTCGCGGGCGGCGTCGCCGAGGCCGAGGCGCGACTCGACCATCTCCTGCAGGGTGGCGCGCCTGGAATCGAGCTGCACGCGCCGGCGCTCGAGTTCGCCGACGAGGCCGGCGAGTTCGCCGCGGTCGGCGGTGACCGCGCGTGCCTGGGAGGCGGCGGTCTCGCGCTGGTTGCGGGCTCGGGCGATACTGGCGCCGACATCATCGAGTTCGGCGCCGAGCTGGTGGCGCTGGGAGGCGCCGAGTTCGATCTCCTGCCCGAGGGCGGCAGCGCGGTCGTCAAGACGGGCGCCGGTTTCGGCGAGCTGCTCGACGCGGCGGCCATCGGCGTCGATCGAGGCGAGGAGGCCGGCGCGCTGGCGCTCGATGCCCTCGATGGTGGCGCGGCGCTGGCTGAGCGCGCGCTGGCGGTCCTGGGCCTGCTCGAGTGCCGCAGCGCGGGCCTCGCTGGCGGCGGTCATCGCCCGCTCGGCATCCCCGAGCGCCTCGGCCATGGCGGCGACCTGGCGCTCGAGGCGCTCGGCGGCCTGAGTGGCGCGGAGGATCTCGCCTTCGGCCTCCTCGATGCGGGCCAGATCGCTCTGGACGCGCTCGTCGGCTTCGGCGGCGGCCTGGAGGGTCAGGCGGATGCGCTGCTGGGCGGCATCCCGCTGGTGGCGGGCGCCGAGGAGGGCGTCTTCGGCGCTCTTGAGCTGATCCTGGCGCTCGTGGCGGGCGATCTCGACTTCCTGGTGGAGCGCTTCATCGCTGCGGAGGTCGAGTTCGATCTGGCGCCGTCGTGCTTCGACGCCCTGCAACTGGCTTGTCAGGCCGGCGAGGCGCTGGCGGAGGTCGTCGTACTGCTCGAAGGCGAGGGCGATGCGCCAGGCGCGGAGTTCGCCATCGAGCTCGCGGAAGCGGCGGGCGCGGGCGGCCTGGCCGCGGACGAGGCGGAGGCGGCGCTCGGCGCTGGCGAGCTGCTCGCGGAGACGGATGAGGCTGGCCTCGGCCCGCTCGAGCTTGCGTGAGGCCTCGATGCGGCGCTGCTTGTACTTGGCGACGCCGGCGGCCTCCTCGAAGATGGTGCGGCGCTCCTGGGCGTTGGCCAGGAGCATGGCGTCCACCTTGCCCTGCTCGATGATGGAGTAGGCGTCGGCGCCGACGCCGGTGTCGAGGAAGAGCTCGCGGATGTCGCGCATGCGGCAGCGGCGGCCGTTGATCAGGTACTGGCTCGTGCCGTCGCGGTAGAGGCGGCGCTCGACATCGACGATCTCGGCGTCGATGGGCAGCTCGCGCCGGCTGCGGGCGCGGTCGAGGACGAGTTCGGCGCCCTCGGGGGCGTCGGGGGCGTCCGAGACGGCGGGGGGGTCGGCTGCCTCGGCGGTGTCGGCGGCTGCGGGGGCGGGCGCCTCGTCGGCCTGCTCGAGTTCGGCATCCTCGAGTTCGGGGAGCCGCCGGAGGCGGACGGGGTCGAATCCGGGGGGGAGTTCGGGGTTCTCGAACGAGAGGACGACGCTGGCCATGCCCGAGGGCTTGCGGCCGGCGGAGCCGGCGAAGATGACGTCGATCATCTCCTTGCCGCGGAGGCTCTTGCTGGAGCGTTCGCCGAGGACCCACTTGATGGCGTCCACGACGTTGCTCTTGCCGCAACCGTTGGGCCCGACGATGCCGGTGACGGGGTCGGAGAAGCGGAACTCGGCGCGATCGGCGAAGCTCTTGAAGCCCGTGAGGGTAAGTTTGGTCAGGCGCATGCCCGGGCGTCCTCCATGCCGCCTGCTCTCATCTCTCTGGCGCCGCATCCCTGGCGCACGATGGTCGGGCCGCCGATCCCGCGGCGGAGCAGCGCCGGCCTCGCCAGTCACGATCGGCTCGACCGGGGTTCGGGCATGGAAATCGGGCTGGTGCAGATCTGGCTCCGGGGCTGGCGCCGGCGCATGCGCGGGGTCATTCCTCGCGCGGCTCGATGGGGACGAGCAGCGACTTGCTCGACTCGCGCGGGGCGTCGCTCTCGGCGGCGACAGCGCGGGTCATGCGCGTGCTGCCGGTGGCGGTTGCGGCGTCGGTGGCGCTGGTGGTGAATTCGTCGCGGTCGGGCGTGCGGGTGGCGCCGGCGGCCTCGACGATGTCGGCGAAGAGGCGGTCGCGCTCGACGCGCAGCGGGGCGCCGAGGGCCTCATGCTCGGAGAGCACGGCGAGCACCGAGACGATGTCGGAATAGGCGAGATCGAGGCCGGGGCGCGGATCTTGCGCGGTCGGGGCCCGGGCGAGGAAGTCGAGGAAGGCGGGAAGCTCGCGGCTGACGCTGTCGAAGTTGCCCGAGCGGCCGCCGCGGCTGCGGTAGGAGAGGCGGAGGGGGCCGCCATCTTCATCGCCGACGATGAGCAGGCGATGGTCGGGGCCGACGCCGGCGGCGACCTCGTCGATCTCCGGCAGGGCGCCGATGACCGGATCGCCGGGGATGCGGAGGGCGTCGCCGAAGAGGACGATGTGCGGGGCGCTCTGCTGCTTGACATAGACGAGCGGCTCGCCGACGGGGACGGTGTCGACGATGACCTTGAGGGCCTTCTCGGCGGTGCTGGGGCCTTCGACGGTGTAGATGCGCCGGCGGATGTCGCGGGCCGAGCCGCGCTTCAGCAGCGCCTCGAAGGCGGCGACGCGCACGGTGAGGCGCTGATCGGCGAGCAGCTTCTGGAGGGCGATGTCGGCGGCAGCGCTGCTGCGCCGCATGGCGCCGAGAAGGTCGATCGCCTCGACGATCTCGGAGGGCGTGCTGCCTGAGCCGGTCGCCTGATCGATGAGATGGTCCAGAACGAGCGGGTCGTCGAGGCGGGCGCCGGCGCGGAGTGCGGCGGTGCGGGGGAGCACCTCGGGATAGTCGTAGAGCGTGCGGATGGCGGAGAGGGCGCCATCGCCGACGGCCTCCAGGGCCCAGGCGATCTCCTCCCAGAGGTAGGGGTCGCGCTTGAGGGCTTCGACATAGCCGAAGGCGACGGCCTCGACATCGAAGGATCGCTCGATCTGCAGGTTCTTGAGCACCTGGAGGAAGGCCGCGGGCTCGTCGCCCCAATCGTCGGGGATGGCCACGGCGATGACCTGGGTGTTTCCGGCGCCGGCGCCCCCGCGTCCGCGGGCGGTGGAGACGCGCTGCGGACCGCGGGCGGGGAAGCGGGTGTTGATCGACATCTGGGCGGAGCGGGCGCGGGCGTGGGAGTCGGTGTTGAGGGCGACGGCCAGTTCCATGGGGTTGGTGACCCGGCCGCCGCCGAGGATGCGGCCCATGGTGCGCGGGGTCTCGGCGGATCCGGTCTCGGCGTCGGGGAAGACGTTGACGAAGAGCTGGCCCTTGGCGACCCCGATGCGCTGGGTCTGGACGCCTCCGAGGACGGAGGGGAGGCCGAGGCGGAGATCGGTGGTCCAGAGGGTGGCGCCCTCGAGGGAGCGGACGCCGGAGCTGGGCAGGGCTTCCACGTAGACGTCGAATCTGTAGTCCTTGGGGGCGCCCGGGGGGATGACGGCCCAGACGACGACGACGGCGGTGTCGCTTCGGGCGAGGAACTGCCGGGGGGTGTTGCCTTCGAAGGTGGTTCCAGTGAACTGGGCGCCGCTGCCGGTCATGCCGCGGCCGGCGAGCTCGCGCTCCATGGTGGCCTGGATCTCGGGGAGGAGGAGGCCGCCGCCGCCGGTGGTGTTCACGGCGATGCCGAATCCGGAGACGAGGGTGGGCTGGGCGCCGTAGAGGGTGGCCATCGCGCCGATGGTGTTGCGGAGGGCGCGGGGGACATCGTCGGTCTGGAAGGCGGAGAGGTCGGCGCGGACGGGCTCGGGGGCGTCGGCAGCGCAGCCGCCGAGGGCGGCGAGGGCTGCGGCGATGGTCCCGCACAATGCAAGTGCTGCTCTACGCATGAGTTCGTGCTCCAGCCGGCCGGCGCGCGGGCGGCGCTCCCGCGAACAACTTTATGCGGCGCCGGCAGCCGGTTCGCCGCGGGATCGCAATGGTTCGTTTTCGGGCTCCGGCGCGGCAGGAGGGGCGACGACACGAGAAACGGGTGGTCGCGGCGTTTGGTATGTGATAGGATATCAGGGGCGGAGGCGACCGCTGGCGTCCGGATCCGACAAAGAACCGGGCGCGAACCCCCATGGCTCGGGGCTGGTGGGGGAGGGGCCGCAAGATGAAGTGCAATTTTCTTCGGCGGCTGCAAGTTGGCCTGCGTTCGAGATTTGCGGCCGATCCGACATCGATGCGACAGCTTGTCCGGCGGAATTCCACAGTATTTTGGGCTTGACGGTCAACACATACACGATCTGTTGTGGTACAATCCCCCTCCGCCCGCACAGGGCGTTTCTCAGGGGATTCGGGGACGGCCGGGCCAGGGAGCCGGCCCATCCCACTGGCCAGGGATGGCCGCCGCCTCGCCCCGTTCCCCAAGGCGTCCTTCCGGAGGAGATTCAGATGGCCGTGCTCTGCGACAGCCAGATCCGCGAACTCGTGGGCATCGAGCCTTTCCAGGAGGGGCAGAAGCGTCCCGGGAAGGTCTCGTGGGGGGTCTCGAGCTACGGGTACGACGTGCGCGTCGGGGGGCGGTTCAAGGTGTTCACCCCGACGCCGCGCAGCGGCGGGATCACGGTGGTGGACCCGAAGGCCTTCAGCGACGAGCTGTTCATCGAGATCGACTGCGAGAAGACGGGGTCGGACCACGTGGTCATCCCGCCGAACTCGTTCTGCCTGTGCGAGACGGTGGAGACGTTCGACATCCCGCGGGATGTGCTGGTGATCTGCGTGGGCAAGAGCACATACGCGCGGGGCGGGCTGATCGTGAACGTGACTCCCCTGGAGCCGGAGTGGCGGGGGAAGGTGACGCTGGAGATCAGCAACACCACGCCGCTGCCGGCGCGGATCTACGCGAACGAGGGGATTGCGCAGTTCATCTTCCTGAAGGCGGACCGGGTGTGCGCGGTGAGCTACGCGGACAAGGCGGGGAAGTACCAGGATCAGGGTGGGTTGACGTTGCCGAAGGTGGATTGACGCCGGCGCCTCGTTGGAAGAGACTGTTCAGAATCGCTTCTTGCACGGATGCGACACCATGAAGATCGAACGTAAATTCACCAAGTCCGGCCAGAGCCCGTTCGAGACGGTCGAGTGGACGACGCGCGCCAGCCGGATCAGCAATCCGGACGGGTCGGTCGTCTTCGAGATGGCCGACGCGGAGGTGCCCAAGAGCTGGAGCCAGCTTGCCACCGACATCATGGTGAGCAAGTACTTCCGCAAGGCGGGTGTGCCGCAGACCGAGGATCCGCACGCAATTCCGGGCGATTCGCCGGCGGTCACGGATGACGCCGGGGCGCCCGTGACGGGGCCGGAGCGCAGCGCGCGGCAGGTGATTCACCGGCTGGCGGGGTGCTGGCGGCACTGGGGGCAGAAGCACGGGTACTTCGACACGCCGTCGGACGGGGAGGCGTTCTACGACGAGCTGGTGTACATGATGCTGCACCAGATGTGCGCGCCCAACAGCCCGCAGTGGTTCAACACGGGGCTGAACTGGGCGTACGGCATCACCGGGCCGGCGCAGGGGCACTACGTCGTGCACTCGAAGACGGGATCGGTGACGGTGGCGCAGGACGCGTACACGCATCCGCAGCCGCACGCGTGCTTCATCCAGTCGGTCGAGGACGACCTGGTCAATTCCGGCGGCATCATGGACCTGTGGGTGCGCGAAGCGCGGCTGTTCAAGTACGGCTCGGGCACGGGGACGAACTTCTCGCGGCTGCGGGCGGAGAACGAGGCGCTCTCGGGCGGTGGCAAGAGCAGCGGGCTGATGAGCTGGCTGAAGATCGGCGACCGCGCAGCCGCCGCGATCAAGAGCGGGGGGACGACGCGCCGGGCGGCGAAGATGGTCTGCCTGGACATGGATCACCCGGACATCGAGCGGTTCGTGAACTGGAAGGTTCGCGAGGAGATCAAGGTCGCGGCGATGGTCGAGGGCCTGAAGCTCCTGAAGAAGGAGGACGAGTCGATCCGGGAGACGGCCGACCGGCTGAACCTGGCGCTGGACTACGACTTCAACGGCGAGGCGTATCAGACGGTCAGCGGGCAGAACAGCAACAACTCGATCCGGATTCCCGACGAGTTCTTCGAGGCGCTCGATGGGGGCGAGTCGTGGAAGACGTACTTCCGCACGACCGGCGAGCTTGCCGAGGAGTTCGACGCGTCGGCGCTGTGGGACTCGGTCGGCTACGCCGCATGGCGGTGCGCCGATCCGGGCGTGCAGTTCGACACGACGATCAACGCGTGGCACACGTGCCCGAGCGGGGGACGGATCAACGCGAGCAACCCGTGCAGCGAGTACATGTTCCTCGACAACACGGCGTGCAACCTCGCCTCGCTGAACGTGCTCAAGTTCTATGATGGCGAGACGCGCGGCTTCGATGTCGACCGGTTCGAGCACGCGGTCGATCTGTGGACGATCGTGCTGGAGATCAGCGTGCTCATGGCGGCGTTCCCGAGCCGGGCGATCGCGGAGCTGAGCTACCGGTATCGCACGCTGGGCCTGGGGTACGCCAACCTCGGCGCCATGCTCATGCGGGCGGGGATTCCGTACGACTCGGAGGAGGCGCGGGCGGTGTGCGCCTGCATCACGTCGCTGCTCACGGGGCGCTCCTACCGGCAGTCGGCGCAGATGGCGCGGCAGCTCGGGGCGTTCACCGGCTTCCACGATGACAAGCGGGCGATGATGCGGGTGGTGCGCAATCACCAGCGGGCCGCGCGGGGCGTGGACCGGGGCGCCGGCGAATGGGAGGATCTGTCGATCCGGCCGGTGCCGATCGATCACGAGCTGTGCAGCTCGGGGCGGATCAATCTCTCGAACCTGGACGCGATGCTCAAGTGCGCTGTCGATTCGTGGAGCGACGCGGTGACGCTGGGCGAGCGGCACGGCTTCCGCAACGCGCAGGTCTCGGTGATCGCGCCGACGGGGACGATCGGCCTGCTGATGGACTGCGACACGACCGGCGTCGAGCCGGACTTCGCGCTGGTGAAGTTCAAGAAGCTCGCCGGCGGCGGCTACTTCAAGATCGCCAACGCCTCGGTCGATCCGGCGCTGGAGGCGCTGGGCTACACCGACGACGAGCGGCGCGACATCCGGCGGTACCTGCTGGGCGCCC
>CAYMJK010000313.1:0-5226 GCA_964390535.1 uncultured Phycisphaeraceae bacterium
GCTGCGCCGGAATCGATCATCTTCTTCGACGATCTGGAGGAGAACGTCGCCGCGGCGCGCGCGCGCGGGTGGCGGGGGCGCCAGGTTGACCACGAGGGGGACACCGCGTCACAGATGCGCGCGCATCTGCGCGAGCTTCGCGTGCTCTGATACTCACATCAACCGTTCCACAACTCCCACGGAAACCCCGGCGGGATCAACTCGGGCCGGCCGTGCAGCCAGCCGACGAGCCATTCCTGGGCGTCAACCAGGCGGGGGCCGGGGCGGTTGAACATCTGCGAGCCGTCCACCAGGGCCACGCGGCGCGCGCGCACGGCGGGCAGGTCGGCGAACCACGGCGCGCGGGCCAGGTCTGCCGCACACGCCCGCGTGCGGTCGAGGTCGAGCCCGCAGGGGGAGATGATGAGGGCCTCGGGGCGGGCGGCGACGAGCGCCTCGGGGTCGATCTGGACGGACTTTCCGGCCAGCCGCTCCGACTGCATCGGGCCGGCCGCGGCGCCGGCGCCGGGGCGGGGCGCGGTGGGGTTCAGCGGGTGGGAGGCCCCGGCCCGCTCGATGAGTTGCGGCGTCCAGTGCCCGCCGATGAAGAGCGGGTCGGTCCACTCGAGGAAGGCGACCGATGGCCCCGCGGCAAAGGCGGGGACGTGGTCGGTGGCCCGCATCAGCCGCGCGCGCAGGGCGACGACAGCGCGCCGGGCCTCGGCCTCCAGCCCGATCGCCCGCCCGACCCGGAGGACATCGTCGAGCACATCCTCCATTCCGTGCGGGTTGAGGCTCAGGATCTCCGGCGGCGGGTTCATGCGGGCGGCGGCGGCCCGGACGGCCTCCAGGTCGATCGAGCAGACGTCGCACAAATCCTGTGTGAGAATCAGGTCGGGCCGGAGGCTGGCGAGCATCCGTGTGTCCAGCGTGTAGAGCGAGGCGCCGGAGGCGAGTTGCTCGCGGACGACCCGATCGACCTCGGCGGGGGTGGAAAAGGCGGTTTTCTGGCCGGTAAGGGCGGGGATACGCTTGACGTCCTCGGGGAAGTCGCACTCGTGCGACCGCCCGACCAGTTCGATGCGCGGGTCACCCGGGGCGGCGAGCAGCCGGAGCGTCTCGGTGGCGGATGGGAGAAGGCTGACGACTCGCATGAGCGCTGGCCGACACAGAAGCAGCAGGTGGGCCGTGCAACGGTAGCCGAGAGGAGGCGTGTGTGAGCGGGTCAAGCGAGGTGCGAAGGCTGGCGCGGGCGGCGCTGACGGGCGTCGTGGGGGGGGCGGTCGCGGTGGTCGCGACGGCGCCGCTGCCAGCGATGGGGCAGAACCAGACGGGGACACCCGGCGGCAGCCAGCCGGCGGCGCCAGACCAGCCTGAGCAGCCGGGCCAGCCGGGCCAGGAGCCCGGCGAGGGGGAGGCCGAGACGGGCGTTCCACTGCAGGGGGTCGTCGTGCCGGAGCCCGACTTCGAGGGGACGATCCGGCTGCCGGCGTTCACCGAGCCGGTGCAGATCCGGACGCTGATCGACTTCGCGATCCGGGAGCTGGGGGTGCAGGTCGCGGTGGATACGGACTTCGACGGCTCGGTGGTGCTGACGCAGCCGATCGAGGTGCCCAAGCGCGACTTCCTGACGCTGCTGAACACCTTCATCGAGCAGCACGGCTTCGCGATGTTCGAGACGCCCGTGCCGCACTTCTACGTGGTGCGCATGGAGGGGAACCCTCCGGTGGAGTTCGGCGGCGAGCTTGCCTCCACGACGGTGATTCCGACGCCGAACCTGCGGCCGTCGATGCTGCAGCCGATCATCCAGGAGCAGTTCGGGATGGCGCAGGCGGGGGCGCCGAGGATCTCGTACATCGATGATCTCGGAGTGATCGTGGCGACGGGGACGCCGCGCTCGCTGCGCTCGATGAGCGAATTCGTGGAGCGCCTGCTCGTCGAGCGCGGTCCGCAGAAGCTGATTCCCTTCGACCTGACGTATGTCTCGGCGCCGGAGGCGCGGAATCAGGCGCTGGAGCTGGTGGGCCTGCTTCGGACCTCCGGCTCCGGCGGCCAGCAGGGGGCGCAGGGGCAGCAGGGTCAGCCGCCGGCGGTGGCGGGCACGGCGACCGGCTCGCTGAGCAGCCTCGGTTCGCGGCTACTGGTGGCCCGCAGCGGTAACACGCTGCTGTTCCGCGGCACCGACGAGGAGGCCGCGCAGGTTGCCGATCTGCTGCGCCTGATCGACCGGCCGAACAATCTGGAGCCGAAGCGGTACTTCACGGGCACGCAGACGTCCGCGGTCGCGCAGTTCGCCGAACAGCGCGGCCTGGGGACGGTGGTGCGCGTCTCGTCGGAGGCGTCATCGCCGCAGGGGCAGTTGCTGCGTCAGCAGATGGAGATGCAGCAGCGGTTGGAGGGGCTGGGGCAGGCCGAGTCGGTGGGCGGATCGCTGCTGGTGGCCGACGAGGAGCGCGGGCACATCGTCTACTACGGCACCGAGCAGCAGCACGCCGAGCTTGCCGCGCTGGTCGAGCAGATCGGCGCCGAGGACGAGCAGGTCGTGATGCGGGCGTATCCGCTGCACTGGGCGGACGCGGAGTCGGTCACGGAGATCATCACTGGCCTGATCCAGCGGCGCCAGCCGGCGGTGGACAGCCCGCTGGCAGCGCAGGGGACGGGCCCGCTTGGGCAGCAGCGCCGCCCGGGCGCGCAGGCGCCGCCGTCGCAGCTTCCGGAGGGCGAGCAGCAGGGCACGGTGAGTGATGTCAGCGAGGAGAGTTTCGTCATCGCCGACATCGGCAACAACCAGGTGATCGTCCGGGCCCGGCTTGCAGAGCAGCCGCAGTTCGCGCGGCTCATCGACACTATTGACCGGCGCCGGCCGCAGGTGTACCTGGAGACGAAGATCGTCGCCGTGACATGGACCGACGATCTGCGGCTGGCGTTCGAGAGCCAGGTGGTGAGCGGGCAGTTCGGCTTCCGGACCGATTTCGGCCTGGCGGACGCCCCCGAGGGAGGCGGCTTCCTCGACCCGGTGAACGTGAACACGGCGCTGGGCGGCTTCACCGGGGCGCTGATCAAGAACAAGTACGTGCCGATCGTGGTCAACGCCCTGCAGCGCGAGGTGGACGGGCGCATCGTCAGCGCACCGCAGATCCTCGTCGATGACAACGAGGAGACGATGATCGCCAGCGTCGAGGAGCAGCCGACGACGACCACGACCGTCGGCGAGTCGAGCGACCAGGTCTCGTTCGCGGGGTTCGAGGAGGCGGGCACGACGCTCACGGTGACGCCGCGGATCAGCCCGGGGGGCTTCGTGACGCTGGATTACGAGCTGGAGCTGAGCGACTTCATCGGCATGGGCTCCGAGGGCATCCCGGCGGCGAAGAACACGCAGAACGTCACCGGGTATGTCACGATCCCGTCGGACGCCACGGTGATCGTCGGCGGGATCAAGGTGGATGACGAGACGGACACGATCGTGAAGATCCCGCTGCTGGGCGACATCCCGCTGCTGGGCCATCTGTTCCGCGACACGAACCTGAGCAATCGCAAGACGGAGCTGCTCGTCTTCATCACGCCGCGGATTCTGTACGAGCCGACGCTCACGGACTATCAGCTTCTGACGCGCGGCCCGCAGGCGGAGGCGATGATCGACCTGGACACCCCGCCGCTGGAGACGTTCATGGTGAAGTCGGCCATCGGCCGCGGGCCCGCCGAAGCGCCGCCCCCGGAGGAGGCGCCCCGTGACAGCGCGCCCCGCCCGGACGACCCGGCGGGGGCGGAGTAGACGATGGCCCGTTCGCTGCGCAGGCGCGAACCCGGACCCGAGAGCGGGCGCAACGGCGCCGCCGGCGCCCTTGCGCTCGATGATGACAAGCGCATCGCGCAGCTCCTGGGCCCGCTGCGGGCGAGCCCCGAGCAGATCCGCCGCTACCGTGCCGAGCCCGCCAGCGAGCACGAGCCGTGGGATGTGCTGCTCAGCACGCTGGCGATCGATGAGCACACGGCCCTGCGGGCCCTCGCCGAGCGGACCGGCCTCGCGTTCGAGGATGAGCCGATTCTCGACGACTCGGCCAGCCGCTTCTACGAACTCATCACGCCCGCCGAAGCGCGGGAGCTGCTGCTGGCCGGGCTGAGCGCCGATGGCCGCTCGATGCGCATCGCCACCGCCCAGCCGATGCAGCCGGGCACGTTCAGCCTGCTGGAGGATCGGCTCGGCACGGCGATCGAGATCGTGCTGGCGCCGCGGGCGGCGGTCGCCAATCTGCTCAACCGCGGATACGAGCGGCGGCAGGATCTCGTGACCGAGATCGTCGAGGAGATGCCGCTCGATGAGCGAGCCATGGCCTCCGCTGCCGGCGCCATCGGCCGCTCGACCGACCTGCTGCAGCTTGCGCGGCAGGGGCCGGTGATCCGGCTGGTGAACATGATCCTGTTCGAGGCGCTGCGCCGGCGCTCCAGCGATGTGCACATCCACCCGGAGGAGAACCGCCTCGTCATCCGCATGCGCGTGGATGGCATGCTCGTGGACACCTTCAGCCCGCCGCTGGCCCTCGCCAGCGCGATCTCCAGCCGTCTGAAGGTGATGACCGACCTGGACATCGCCAACCGCCATTCGCCGCAGGATGGCCAGACGACGGTGCGCGTGGGCAGCCACAAGATCGACATCCGCCTGAGCGTGATCCCCACAATCCACGGCGAGCGGATCGTGCTGCGGCTGCTCGATCAGAGCCAGACACAGCTCGACCTGGACAGCCTGGGCATGGGCGCCGAGACGCGCAACACGCTGCTTGACGCCGTCAGCCGGCCCAACGGCCTGCTGCTGGTCACCGGCCCGACCGGCAGCGGCAAGACGACCACCCTGTACGCCGCGCTGGCGATGATCGACCGCGACTCGCGCAACGTCATGACAGTCGAGGATCCGGTGGAGTACCGCCTCGAGGGCATCAGCCAGATGCAGGTGAACCCGAAGCGCGGGGTGACCTTCGCCGCGGGGCTGCGGTCGCTGCTGCGGCAGGATCCGGATGTGATTCTGGTCGGTGAGATCCGCGACAAGGAGACGGCGGAGCTTGCTGTGCAGGCGTCGCTGACGGGCCACCTCGTGCTGGCGACGCTGCACACGAATGACGCCCCGAGCGCGATTCCGCGCCTGCTGGACATCGGCATCGAGCCGTTTCTGGTGACCAGTTCGCTGCTGGGCGTGATGGCGCAGCGGCTGGTGCGCAAGCTCTGCCCGGTCTGCCGCGGCACGGGCGAGGCGGC
>CAYMJK010000314.1:0-7542 GCA_964390535.1 uncultured Phycisphaeraceae bacterium
ACCGTGCGCACCACCGACAGGTCCCGGCGGCTCACCAGCGTGGGCGTGACCGCCACGGTCACCGGCGACCTCGAGTTCGACACCAATCGCATCCCGGCAGGGGCGCTGCGGCCGGGGGAGTCCACCACCCAGACGTTCCGGCTGACACACAAGGAGGGCGAGGCGTTCAAGATCCTGAAGGTCGAGGAACTCGATGACCGGGATCGCGTCCTGCCCGAGCCGGAGGCGAAGATCACGCCGCTGCCCAGGGAGGAGGGGGCGGGCTACGAGGTCACCGTGACTATCAAGGCCGACCGCCCGCAGCCGCCAACCACCCTCAGCGGCTACATCGTCCTGACGACGAACCTGCCTCTGGAGGAGAAGGTCCGCGTGCGCTACGCCGGGCGCGTGCTGGCGGCGGACGCCCCGGATCCGGCCGGGAGTGATGGCCAGTGAGATTCCTGTACCGGTCCCTTGCGATTCTGGCGCTGGCGATGGTCGCCGGGCTGGCGCACTCGTGGTTCGTGCCGATTGCGACAGGGTTCGGCGACGGCGCCAGGGCGGGGGCCACGCTGCCCGACGCCGGCGTTCAGCAGCCGGACGGCGGCGCTCAACCGGATGTTCCTGATCCTCCAGACCCCGAAGTCTCCGCGAATCCCGAAGGTTCTGCGGGCGGCACGGACCCGCAGGCCGGCGAGGAGGCGTCTCCCCCGACCCCGCCCGAGACGGGGCCTGAGGCCGCGGACATCGACATCAAGGCGCTTGGCGACTACATCACCGTCCCCGAGGCGCACGCGGTCTGGCAGGCGGGCTTCACGCAGGGGGAGGCTTTCGTGGCCTTCCTGGATGCCCGCTTCCCTGAGTTCTATCAGGTGGGCCACATCGCCGGCGCCCGGCGCCTGATGTCCCACGAGATCGCCGATGGGACAGGCGCCGAGGTCATCGCCTGGCTGCACGACCACCAGCCCGACATCATCGTCATCTACTGCGAGGGCGGCGAGTGCGACGCTTCGCGCAACCTTGCTCGCCAGCTCGAGCTTCTCGGGTTCTCCCGCGACAAGCTGCACGTGCTTCAGCCCGGCTATCCCGGCTGGGTCGAAGCTCACCCGGACCTCGTCCATGCCGGCGAGGACCACGGAGGCCCCGAGTGAGCTTGCGACCCGGCCCCAAGGAGTCGATCCTGCTGTTGGCCCTGCGCCTCGGGCTCGCCGGCGTCTTCGCCTTCGCGGCGTATCAGAAGCTCAAGAGCCCGGCGGCGCTGCTCGAGTTCTCCAATGCCATCGAGGCCTTCAAGCTCATCGGCGCCGAGCGGCAGCACCTGATCACGATTGCGACCTATGCAGTCCCCTGGGCTGAAGCCCTCTGCGCGGCGCTCCTCCTCATCGGGCTGTGGACGCGGGCGGCGGCCCTGCTCCTCTCGATCGCCCTCGCCGGCTTCATCGCCGCGATCCTCTCCGCCCTCGATCGCGGGCTCGACTTCCCCTGTGGCTGCTTCGGGAAGATCAACTTTCCGTGCTCGCCGAAGTCGCTGACCATGTGCGGCGTCTGGCGAAACGTCGCCCTGCTCGTCCCCGCCATCTACATCCTCGCCCGCGGGCCGGGGCGGATGTCTGTTGACCGCCTGCTCGCCCCGCGGCGACCGCCGCCGGACCAGCCTCAGGCCGCCACCCCCCATGAGCCGGGCTCCGGCACGTGGTCGGTCCCTGGAACCTGAGCGGCCCTCCCGCCTACTATCGTGGCTCTGACCCGTTCTGAGGTCAGTGTTCCCCACCACCCGTCGCCCGGGCCACAGCCCACGACGGAGCTTTTCATGAGTCGTTTCAACCGCTTCAGCGCTGCCCCGAAGATCAAGGTCCTCCGCACCTCCGGAACCGGCGACATCTACGTCGACTGGAAGGATGTGGACAGTCTGCGGCGCATGCTCAGCCCCAACGGCAAGATCTACGGCCGCAAGCGGCTGTCGGTGAGCGCGCGGGAGCAGCGGATGATCGCCCAGGCGATCAAGCGGGCCCGCTACATGGGGCTGCTTCCGTATACCTCGGCGACGCTGTAGCATGGGCTTCCAGCCCATGTCGTGGCTGCAGGTGGCGTGCTCTGGGGGACGGCCATCCGCTGAGCGGCTGGCGCGATCGTGGGTCGCTGGCATCTGAGCGCCGTCCGGCTGCCGCACGGGCTGGAAGCCCGTGCCACTGTCGTCACCGTCGGCCGGCGCTCTCGGCGATCCACTCGAACACCGAGTCGCCATCGTGCTTGATGAACGCCCCGACGGTGGCGCCGATCGCCTGCGCCCACGTCGCCGCCACGATCAGGCCCCACACGTCCGTCTCGATCTCCGGCCCAGGCGGTGTCAGCTCTTCGCTGTTCATGATCGCCGCGGCCAGCCCCACGCCGACGGCGCCCACTGCGAGCAGCCACCCGCCGAGGGTGATCCACATCGCCGGGTCGCCCCCGGCCCGCTGCATCGCGGTCATGATCGCCCAGACGGCGATGAAGCCGTAGAGGATCCGCAGGTAGGAGCTGGCCGCGACGTAGGGGTTGGCGGTCCCGATCGCGGCCACCACGCCGACCGCGACCAGCGTTACGATGGCGCCCGCCCCGACGGCCCGGATCACCGCCTCCCCCGTGCTGAGTCGCCGCGAAGCCACGCCCATTATGGCGCCGCGGGCAGGCTCGGGGCGGCTGCGCGTGCGCACGTGCGAGGATCGCCTGACGGGCTGCTCGACGACTCTGGCCCCGGGCCCCAGGCCCGCCGTTACCATCGCCCGTGAGCGAGTGGCACTTCACGCATGAGTGGTGGCGAGAGGACTTCCACGCGGCCCGCGGCTATCCGTTCTACTGGTTCGACCTGCGCGAGCCCGCGCAGATCGAGCCCGCCCTCGCGACCATTCGCCACGAACTGCGCCTCGATCCTCGCGCATCGCTCGATGACATCCACGCCGCCGCGTGGGACCGGGGAAGGTGGGAGCATGCAGATGCGGACGCCGCGATCGGCGTCGCCGGGGCACTGGACGATGAACTCCTGCTCCTCCATCGCTGGTCCGACGCCGCCATTCCGCGCCTGCGGGCTCGCGACCTGCGCGCTGGCGCCGAGGCGATCATGATCGGCGGAGATCCGGGCGACCTCGTCTTTCCCGAGGATGGCCGCTTCCTCATCTGCGTCGATACCCACGACGACTTCGCCCGCGGCGCTTCGCTCCTGTACCTGCGTGCGGCGGGATACACCCGATGATCCTGCTCGGACTGGAGTACGTTCAGACGCTCGCCGGGCGGGACCATTTCTCTGCCAAGATGGTCTTCAATCACTCGGGCGCTATCTTCTTCCCGACCAGCGGCGAGCACCGCGATCAGACTGCGCCCGGCATCCGCTATGCGGACAACTACAAGGGCAATGCACTCGCCGCAATGCTGGCGCCCGGTCGCATCGAGGTCCGGTATCACGCCGGATACTCCGACGAGGAAGTGGCGGATGTCCTGCGAACGCTGCTCGCCCGCCCGGAACTCGAGTTCATGGCGCACTGGCGCGCCACCTATCAAGGCCGGCCGATCGCGATCCCGCCCGGTCACGCATGATCACCGACCGCTACCGTGCTCGGCAATAGCATGCTCCCTGGAGGCCCGTCCAATGTCGACCCGCCGGATCCGATCTCGGGCGCTGCGACTCTCCCGCGCCCTCGCACTCGTGGGCGTCCCTCTCCTCATTGTCGGCGAATCCGCGCGACGGTGGCGCCAGTTCGACGAGCCCGCCATGTGGCCGAGCATCGCCGACGACTATCTCATCGCCGCGTGCCTGCTCGTTGGCGCGTGGGCGGTCAGCCGGGATCCGCGCCGCGGCCGGGCCGGGCTCGCCGCGGCGTGGGGCGTGGGCATCGGCATCGGGTATTCCAGCGTCTTCGGCCACGCGCGCACGCTCGACGCTCCGGATGTGTCCGGGCTGCCGCACATCCTGATCTTCGCGATCATCCTCGGGATGTGGCTGACCGCGATGTTCGGCCTTGCGTTGACGCTGATCGCGCGCGAGCCGGACGCCTGAGCACGAAGCGCCACGGCTCGCGCCCTTCGCACTCTGCGCATCGTGCCCTGCCGGGTCAGCCCGCGAACAGATTCTGGAACGCCAGGAAGTCGAAGAACGTGAACTCGCCGTCCTCATCCAGGTCGGCCTTCGGGTCCATCGCCGCGAAGAGGTTCTGGAAGGCGAGGAAGTCGAAGAAGTCGAGTTCCCCATCGCGGGTGAAGTCGGCCGGGTGCCGTGGGCAGCCGCGGAACTCGAGCGCGATGTCATCCAGCGCCGCCTCGACGATGCTCCCGGGCTCATCATCGCGAGCCACCAGCCGCAGTCGCATCTCGGTCGTCGGCGGCAGGAAGTCGCCGATGCGATACCGCCGCTCTTCCCAGCCGCTTGTGCTGACGCCGATGGACTCCATCTCCGTCCAGTTCAGGCCAGCGTCGTTGCTGATGAGGATGGGCATGGAGTCCTCGCCGGGGGCGGCGCCCTGGTCGTTGCTGTACCACACCCAGAAGCTGAGCGTGGCGTCGGCCCCGAGGACATCGAACGGCTCGGACGCGTCGAAGGTGTAGCTGGTCAGGGTCGTGGCGCCGCCATCGACATCGTACGTGCCGACGCCTCCGCCTCCGCGCCCGTCGGTCACCCAGCAGTCGACGCCGGGATCGGGCGTGTGGTCGTCTCCCGGCTGAGCAGCCGTGGCTCGGGGGTTCTCTCGGGTCCAGATGCCGCTGGTCGCGGTGTCGCCCGGCGCCCCGACCGTCCAGCCCAGATCGCTCTCGACATCGTCGGCGAGCGTCGTCTCCGCGACGAACGCCTCCGCGCTGAGCAGGGCGCCGGGGGCGCCATCCGGGAACAGCACGGTGGTCCCGCCGGCGCTCGAAGCGCTCAGGTACAGCTCCCGCGTGGCTCCGCAATCGGTCGTCGGCAGCGTCGCGCGGTAGGCGCCGCCGCCGAGGTCGCTCGCCGGGAGCTCGACGAAGGAGGGCTCGCCCGAGATGCGGGTGAACACCCGCACGCTCGCCGGATCCACCGTCTCGACCACGTCGAGCACCTCGAAGTCGTACTCGGTTTCCTCATCGGGGATGATCACCGGGGCTGCCGCGGCGAACCGGAGCGGCGCCGTCAGGTCCTCGCCCAGTTGCAGCACGGCCTCGGTGATCTCCTCGGCCGTGGGGATCACGCCGTCGGGCGGCAACTGAAAGCCGGGGCTGCCGATGGGCCGGAGCTCGAGCGTCCAGGCCCACGCGCCGCCCGCGACGTATCCCCAGTCCTTGGACGCTCCGGCGGCGAGGTACAGTGTCGAGCCGCCGGCGCCGGCGGTGTAGTCGCTGCCGTGCACCGATGCGATGGCATCCTCCATGACGGCGCCGAGGCGGTTGTATTCGTCGATATCCGGGGGCAGATCCTCGGTGTAGCTCCATGGCGAGAGGATGAGCTGCCCGTAGCTGTGAATGTCGAGGAAGACCGCCGCGCGGTCGAGGTACGGCGCGACGTAGCTGGTGTACGACTGCAGCTCGGGCTCCGAGAAGGGCCCGGCGCCCCGGTAGGTCTCCGAGCCGCCCATGCTGCTGGCGCCGGGGCCGCCCCATTCGTGAGACCAGTTGCGGTTGAGATCGACGCCGAAGGTGCCGTCGCCGTTGTCGCGGCGGTTCTTGCGCCACAGCCGCTCTTCATCCCATGTGTACTGATAGCCGTCGGGATTCATGATCGGAACGATGACGAACTCGAATCGCTGGCGCAGCGCCACTGCACGCGGATCGCTCCCCGCGAGCGTCTCGGCCACCCACATCGTCGTCATGGGGCTCACCCACTCGCGGGCGTGCTGGCCGCCGATTATCAGAAAGACGGGCCGGTCCGGGGCGCCTGCGGGGTCATCGATGCGCAGGGCATAGATCTCCCGCCCCTCGAGCGATGGCCCGACGATCTCGAAGTTTGCCACCCCGCCGCTTGCGGCCGCGACATCCTGAGCGTACAGCTTGTGCTCGTCGTAGGTCTTGTACTCTTCGTACCAGGTCTGGTCGGCGCCGACGGAGGCCGCGATGCGGGCCCGCTCGGCATCGATCTCCGCCTGGATGTCTGCGATCAGCACCTCGTGCTCGATGCCGAGCGCTCGCAGGCGATCGAGCTGCTCGGGAGTCACCCGGAACTCGATCGGCTGCCCGCGCCTGGGCGAGTGCGTCCAGATGTCGTCGGTGAGCTGCGCGATCGCCAGCGCCTGGCGCGGCGTGAGATCGGCGACCGAAACCAGCGCGTGGCCGCGATACGGCTCGGCGCGATCGGCGGGGACATCCTGGGCAATGGCGGCGGCGCCGGCCAATGCGAGAAGTGCGCTGGCGCGCAGCAGCATGGTGCGGATGTTGGGCATTTGTTCTTACCTCCCGTGGCGCCCGTCGTTTCGGGCTGTCACCATTAGACCGCGCCCGCGGCATCCGGTCAATGGTTCGGGCGGCAATTGCGCGCGATGCTGGCGTTATTGGCCGGAACGGCCGGGCTGGGGGCCTGCGGCGGCGCCGGCAGCCCGGGCGAGGTCGCGGATTTCGCGCAGCAGGGCGAGGGCGCCGGGGCCGAGTCGGCCCGCGGAGTCGCTTGCCCCGGCCCGCCCGTCCTCGTCGCCGAGGCCGGCCGAGCGGGCGGCCCGGACGCGGGTCATGATGAGATCCCGGACCGCCGCGGCGTCGTCCAGGCCCTCCAACACGGCGCTGTGGCCGGCGCCGCCACCCTGGCCGGCGGTGGTCCCGCCGCCGCCTGCCGTCTGGACGGTGACGCTGGCGATGCCGCAGGCGCGCTGGATCGGGCCCTGGGTGACCGAGACGTTCTGGATGTTCTCATAGGTGATGGTCACCTCGCGGATGGACCAGATGCCGCGCCGGATGCGCATGCTGCGGGAGGAGAGGACATACCAGGTCGTGTCGTAGCGCAGGTGGATCGCGATCCAGGCGATGATGTCGGGCACGATGGCAACGACGAGCCAGACGGGCGCCAGCAGGGCGCCGGCGAGCGGGCTGGCGACGAGGATCACGAGCCAGAGCACCGTGAGGCTCAGATCGATCAGGACCAGCACGATCCAGAACCAGAACTTGAGGTATCGCAGGAAGCCGGGCGCCGGGCGGAAGCTGCGCGGCTCGTCGCCGTCGGCGGCGGGGAGCGTGGGCGGATCGCGCGGGACGAGCATCCAGTCGGCGAGGCCGCGCCACAGGCCGCGGTAGATCCAGGCGGAGGCGCGATCGGCGTGACCGCTCACGACTGCCGCTCCGGCTGCCGCTCCGGGGAGGGGCCGCGGTCGGCAAGCGTCGCGAGGGCGTCGCGGATGTCGCGGAGGAGGATGAGCAGTTCATCGTCGGTGGCGCCGGGCGCGCCGGTGGCGATGTCGGGCGGCGCCGCATCGCCGCGGGCGCCGCGCATGCGCTGGTAGAGGAAGTCCCGCATCACGTCCGGCGCCGTCACGCCCTCGATGGTCATCTCGGCGCCCGAACTGCCGGAGGCGGTCTGGATCGAGAGCGTGGCGATTCCGAGCCATCGGTGCAGGAGGTTGCGGGTAACGTGGATGTCCTGGATGCGCC
>CAYMJK010000315.1:0-2842 GCA_964390535.1 uncultured Phycisphaeraceae bacterium
GCGCTGATGGGCTCGCTGGCGGAGGGGGCGGTGACGCCGGCGGGGCTGGACTTCGCCAATCCGCGGCGGGCGCCGGACCTGGGGGCGCGCAAGCGGCAGCGCGTCCTGCTCGGGGCGCTGGCGGCGATCCTGACGGTGGGCAGTGCGGGGGTGTATCTGTGGCTCGATCTGCAGTCGATGCGATCTGAGCTGTCGGACCTGCAGGCGAAGCGCAGCCGGACCTTGCAGGACTACGCGGAGTATCTGGCGGCGGACGCCCGGCTGAAGCACATGGAGGCGTGGACGGGGGCGGGTGTCGACTTCGTGGCGCACCTGGAGCGGATCATGGCGCAGATGCCGGACCCGCGGGAGGCGCAGCTTGACACGCTGAGCGGGAACGTCGGCGTGGGGGTGGTGTACCGGGAGTCGGAGAGCCGGAGCTATCTGGAGGGGCGGTTTGTCTCGGGGCAGTCGGCGCACTTCACGATCCGCGGGCATGTGGAGCGGCGGGACATCTCGCACGGGCTGCGGGAGCGGCTGATGGTGGCGGGGCCGTATCAGTTAATGTTCGGCGGGCCGGATGTGGAGACGCGGTTCGACCTGGATCTGGTGACGGGTGATCCGGTTCCTGCGCCGGCGCCGGATGAGGAGGGCGCCTCGTGACGTGGCGGCGGGCCCTGGCTGTGACGGCGGGGGTGTGCGCGGCGGCGCTGGCGCTGTGGTATGGGGCGCAGAGGCTGTATCTGGCGCCGCGGGCGGACCTTGCGGACGAGATCGCGCGGTACCGGGGAGACATCGCGGCGAAGCAGGAGCATGTGGCGAAGCTGCGGGGGATCCGGGCGCGGCTGCTGGAGATCGCGGGCACGACGCTCGCGGCGGAGGCGGACACGCTGGAGCACCGGCTGCGGACGGAGTTGGTGGCGCTGTCGGAGGCGGCGGGGCTGACGGCGGTGGAGGTGAAGACGGGGCGGCCGATTCCGCGGCTGAACCCGGTGACGGGCGCGCCGATCAGGGAGCGGAGCCTGCGCTCGGCGCTGCGGGATCAGGCGGACTTCTACTCGGCGCCGGCGACGCTGGAGGGCGAGGGATCGCTTCGAGAGGTTGCCGAGGCGCTGGCGCTGCTGCAGGAGCAGCGGTGGGTTGCGCGGGTGGACAACTTCTCGATCAAGCCGGGGGGGGACCGGAAGCGGTTCGGGCTGCGGGTGGCGCTGACGACGCTGTTCCTGCCGGATCTCGCGGCGGAGGCGGCGCCGGGGACGCCGGCGCTTGTCGAACTGCCGGCGGATTCGGCCGCGCTGGTGGAGCAGATGGCGTCGCGGAACGTGTTCCGCCGGCCGGACCCGCCGGCGCCGGTGATCGTGCAGAAGGCGCCGGATCCTCCTGCGCCTTCGCCGCCGCCTGCGCCGGCGAAGCCGGCGTACGGGGACTGGCGGCTTGCGGGGGTGATGCGCGGGACGAGCGGGGCCAGCGCAATCCTGGTGAACAGCAGGACGCGGGAGACGCGGACGCTGGCGCCGGGGGAGGAAGTGCTGGGGTTCGTGTTCGTGGCGGGGGCGGGCGAGCGGGCGGAGTTCGTGCGCGGGGAAGAGCGCGTGGTGCTCAGCAACGGGCAGACGCTGGCGCAGGGGAACGAGCCCCGGTAGCCGGGGCGACCAGGAGCGCCGGCCTCGACGAGGCCGGCTGAAGAGATTTGTCGCGGGACATTCCCGCAGGCGCCGGCGGGAGCCGCCGGCGGATGGAGCGACGCGATGGAGCGCAGCGGATCGTCAACCGGATCGACAGCGGGATCGACAACTGGACTGCCACTGGGGCTGGCCTCGGCCTCGGCCCAGGCGGCGCTGTGCCTTGCCCTGATGGCGGCGGCGGGGCTGCCGGTGGCGGTGGCGCAAGATGGGGCTGCGCCGGGGAGCGTTCCTGCGACGGCGACCGAAGTCTCTGCGAGGGCGCCGGAGGTCGATCCGGAGCAGCCGATCTCGTTCAACTTCAAGGACGCCCCGTACGCCGAGGCGCTGGACTTCTTCAGCCGCGAGAGCGGGCTGCCGCTGATCAAGGAGGCGCCGGTTCCCGGAGGGACGCTGACGTTCATCAGCGGGGACACGTACAGCTTCGACGAGGCGCTGAGCATTCTCAACCTGAATCTGCACATGCACGGGGCGCACCTGCGGCGGGAGGGGGAGTTCCTGTATCTGGCGACGTTGAAGGACTCGGCCCGCAAGCCGGGCGAAGTGTTCGACGTCGACCGGATTCCGGCGGGGGTATCGGCGGACGAGATCATCTCGGTGACGTTCCCGCTGAGCAACGCCAACGCGGAGCTGGTCGCCGAGCAGATGAAGGACATGCTGAGCGACTTCGGAGCGATCAAGGCGGTCGCGGCGCAGAACATGCTCATCATCATCGATGCGCGGGCGCAGATCGACCGGATGCGCGGCATCATCGGGGCGATCGACACGACGCGGCCGGTGGACTCGGATCTCCGGATGTTCCCGCTCCGTCACGCTGATCCGGCGCCGATGGTGGAGGCGCTGAAGGGGCTGATCGGGCAGCGGGTGCAGAAGATCATCATCGACGATGCGGGGAAGCCGCACAGCGTGGAGGAGATCGACGCTGGCGGGGTGAGCCTGCAGGCGGATGAGCGGACGCGGTCGATCGTCGCGGTGGGGCCGGCGGGGCGGTTGCAGACGATCGAAGAGCTGGTCACGATGCTGGACCGGCCGGGCGAACTCGGCGGCGAGCGGCAGCTCATGACGTTCGACCTGGTGTCGGTGACGGCGGAGGAGGCGCAGCGGACGCTCAGCGGGCTGTTTCAGTCGCTGCCGGAGGATCGGCGCCCGGCGATCATCCCGCTGGCCGAGCAGAGCAAGAT
>CAYMJK010000316.1:0-4431 GCA_964390535.1 uncultured Phycisphaeraceae bacterium
CGCGCGATTGTGCGCACACGGGCAGCGCGCCGGGTGGGCCGTCACGGGCGTGTGGCGCCAGACGGGCCCGGGCGAGGCGGGGGCGAGCGGCGGCGATTCCGGCGCCGACGCGATCCGCTGGCTGCAGGCCGATCTCGCCGAGCCGGGGGCCGCGGGCGGGGCGCTCGATGAGGCCCGCCCGGACGCCGTGATCCATGCCGCGGCCAATGCGCGCACGGGCGACTGCGAGCGCGATCCCGCGGGCGCCCGCCGGGCCAACGTGGACGCCTCCGCACAGGTCGCCGCGGTGTGCGCGCAGCGCGGCATCCCGCTTGTGCACTGTTCGACGGATCTCGTCTTCGATGGCGCCCGGCCCGGCGGCATGTACCGGGAAGAGGATCCGACCGGCCCGGTGAACGTGTATGGGCGCACGAAGCTGGAGGCCGAACAGGCTGTGCGCGCAGCAGCGCCGGGCGCGATCATCTGCCGGTTGCCGCTGCTGGTGGGGCGCGGGCGCCCGGGCGCCGGGGCGAGCTGTCTCGAATCGTGGCTCGACCAGATGCGCCGGCGCGAGCCGCTGACGCTGTTCACCGACGAGTATCGCTCGCCGCTGGCGGTGGAGGATGCCGCGGCGGGCCTGCTGCTGGCGCTGGAGCGCGCGGCGGATGCCCGGCGCCTCGGCGGCGTGCTGCACCTGGCGGGGCCGGAGCGGATGAACCGGTACGAGCTTGGGCTGCTGATCCGGGGCGCGTTTGCGCGCGCGCTCGATGTCGGGGCGGCGCCGCTGATCGCGGGGCGGCAGGCGGATGTGCCGCTCGGGGCGCCGCGGGCGCCGGATGTGTCGCTGGACGGATCGCGGGCGCGGTCGCTGGGGTTCTCGGCGCGGACGATGGGCGAGGCGCTAGGGGAGATGGCGGCGGCCTCGGCGTGAATCGGGCGCGCGGGGGCCGGGCGCCTGCCCGCTCAGCCTGGCCCGCCTGCGGCATCCGGCGCTATCCTTGGCGGGAGGAGCAAGGAGAGAGACCGTGCGCAACGACGCTTTCGCCCGCATTCACGCCCGCAACTCCGCCCGCGGCATCGCCGCCGCCCTCGCACTCGCGTGCGCTGCCTCTGCCGCGGCGACCGAGCAGATCGTGACGTTCGACTTCCCGCCGCGGCTGAGCGGGCCGGTCGTCCTCGACTTCGGCTTCTTCGGGACCGGCGCCGTCGGCTGCGACATCGTCGAGACGCGCATCTTCGTCACGTTCCGGCCCGATCCGGGCGTGGACGCGGCCGACCTGTACAGCGGGTTCGATGTGCCGGTGATCCTGAGCGATCCTTCCGGCTCGACGCGCATCGAGCTGATCGGCGCCGATCTCGGGTGGTCGGGGCAGGGTGTGTTCGAGTATTCGGAGATCACGACGGATTACGACGGCGTCGTCCGGGCCGGCCGCTTCGGCTGGGAGCTCCGGGCGGTGGAGTTCACCGACCCGATGTCCGGCGACTTCCTGGAAAACGCGCGGATCGAGTTCGTGGTCGTGTCGCCGTGCTACGCCGACTGCGACAGCTCCGGCGAACTCGACTTCTTCGATTTCCTCTGCTTTCAGAACCTGTTCGCCGCGGGAGATCCGGGCGCCGACTGCGACGAGAGCGGGGTCCTGGACTTCTTTGATTTCCTGTGCTTTCAGAACGAGTTTGCGGCGGGGTGTGCGTAGGATTTGAACCACAGAGGCACAGAGGCGCGATTCATTATGCCGCAGGGCAGGGGCTCGACCTATCGCCTTCACTATTGGATTGCTCCTTCGCGTGCCGCCAGGCCATAACGGGCGATCCACTCGGGGAGTTGTCGGGACTTCAGGAACCCGTCGATCATGCGGCGCATGCGCTGCGCAATTGCCTTATCGCCGCCATTGCTGTGAATGTCGTAGATGTGTCCAACGCCATGCAGCGCGCTGATTAGACATGTGCTCGTGCGACATCGATTGAGTACGGTCTGCAACACCTCGATGGCCGGCTCGACGAGGTGAGGACCCGACTCAGGGAACATCACGGCGCCCTCGAGGCAGTCCATGTCCCAGATCATGTACACAGCGATATCGACGCTGGAGGTGCTACAAAGATCGCTGTCCGGCTCGGCGCCCCGGCGCCCGCAGACGCGGTCGAACAGATCGGTGTACATGGTGGCGATGGACCGGATGCAGCGGATCTGAAGGTCGGGCGGTACAGCCTCGGATCGGACCTCGTGGAGGAACCCTGAGCCGCACCCGAAGATGAACCATGTCGCGGCGGCAATCTGGTCGTCGGTGTAGCGCTCTGCAATGAATGCGGGGGACTCAAAGAGCTGCGTCAGGTGTCCGGTGAGTACCGACGGATCTACAGAAAGAGACCGCTCCTGCCGCGCGGCGATCGCCTCGTATTCATCTCCGGTCGCCTTCGAGAGGGCTTCAAAGTCGGAGTGGCCGTGTTCAAAGCAGTACGCCGCCCAACTCTCGAAACTCGGGACGTCGCTGGCCATCGGGGCAAGGATAGGAATTCGGCCGGGGCGATGCGGCCTGCCTCCCGGCGCGGCCGCTCAACCTACCCTGAGCCATGCCCGCCCTCGACTACATCACCGCCGGCGAAAGTCACGGTCCCGCCCTGCTTGTCACCGTCAGCGGGATGCCGGCGGGCCTGTCGGTTGACATCGACGCGATCAACGCCGAGCTTCGCCGGCGCCAGGGCGGGTATGGCCGCGGAGGGCGGCAGCGGATCGAGCAGGATTCGGTCGAGTTTCTCAGCGGGATGCGGCAGGGGCAGACGCTGGGCGGGCCGATCGCGATGATGATCCGCAATCGGGATTCGCGGATGGATGATGCTGCGCGCACGCCGCCGGTGCATCGGCCGCGGCCGGGGCACGCGGACCTGGCGGGGAGCCTCAAGTGGCTGACGGTGGACTGCCGCGGCACGCTGGAGCGGGCCAGCGCCCGCGAGACGGCGGCGCGGACTGCCGCGGGGGCCCTCGCGCGGCAGTTGCTCGCGCGGTTCGACATCGACGTGTTCGGGTTCGTGCGCGCAATCGGGGACGCCGAGACGGGCGCAGCGCCCGCGCCGGAGACCTGGCGCGAGCTGCTCGCGCTGCGCGACGCCAGCGAGACGTACTGCCCGGATCCGGCGGCGACGGCCCGGCAGATCGAGATCATCCGGCAGGCGAAGAAGGACAAGGACACCGTCGGCGGGCTGGTGGAGGCGCACGTCTTCGGCTGCCCGCCGGGGATCGGCACGTGCGTGGACTGGCGCGAGAAGCTGGATGCGCGGCTGGCGTATGCCGTGATGGGGATTCAGGCGTTCAAGTGCGTGGAGATCGGGCTGGGCAAGGAGTGCGCGCGCAGGCCGGGCAGCCAGGTGCACGACCCGATCCGCTTCGACGGCGCCCGGCGCAACGAGGTGACGCTCGGCTTCGTGCGCGACACGAACAACGCGGGGGGGACCGAGGGGGGCATGACGACCGGGCAGCCGGTGGTGGTCCGCGGCACGATGAAGCCGATTTCGACGCTGCTGCGCGGCATGCCGAGCGTCGATCTGGAGACGAAGCAGCCGCAGCAGAGCCAGTACGAGCGCAGCGACATCTGCGCCGTGTCCGCGGCGAGCGTGGTGATGGAGAACGTGGTGGCGTTCGAGATTGCGCGCGCGATGCGCGACAAGTTCGGTGGAGATTCGGTGAGCGAGATGCGCCGCAACTGGCGCGGGTACCTCGACCACGCCCGCGTGCTGCCGCTGGAGCCGCCGGAGATGACGGTGGCTGAGGAAAAGTTGAAAGTTCAAAGTTCAAAGTTCAAATCCTGAGGCGAGCAGGCGGTGCGCGTTGGGCGCACCCGTGAGATCGCTTTCATGGGGCAGATCGTCGGCCGCGCGGGGGATATCCTCCGAGAGGGCGCTGCCGGCGCGGTTGGCGGCGCCGAAGGGAACCTGAGAGAGGAGCACTGCCATGATTCGCCGCACTTCCGTCTGTGTGTGCGCCTTCGCCATCGCCGGCGCGGCCGGCCACGCCGGCGCTGAACAGGTCTGGGCCGTCGATTCCACGTCGGATTCGCTGTATGTCTTCGACACGGTGACCGGCGAGGTGGTGCGCACGGTTGGCCGGCTGCACCCGGACGCCGGCCGCTACGCCACGCCGATCGGGATGGCGATCCGGCCGAGCGACGGCGCCATCTTCGTGAAGAACAACAGCCCCGCGGCCGATGACGGCATTTCGATCGTCGATCCGGAGACGGGGCTGGCGACGTACATCGGCGGCGAGTTCATTGACGGCGCGATCACCTTCGACGACGCCGGCACGCTCTATGGCACGGACAACCTTCTGCAGGTCGTGACGATCGACCCCGCGACCGGGGAGTTCACCGATCTTCCCGGGCCGGCCCTGCCGCGGCTGTTCGGCATGGACTACCGGTCGGCCGACGGATTCCTGTATGGGATCACGTGGTCGTTCGGCAGCGA
>CAYMJK010000317.1:0-3403 GCA_964390535.1 uncultured Phycisphaeraceae bacterium
TTCGAGGACCACCAGATCGCCCACTCGCTCTACTTTCCCGATCCGGATGGCAACCTCGTCGAACTCACTACCTACCAGACCACCCCCTTCGCCGAGCAGGAGGGCCCCCGCGCCCTGCGCATCCGCGAGGCGACCGAGGCCGACCACCCCGCCTGGCTCCGCATGCGCGCACAACTCTTCGACGACGCCGACCCGGATGTGCTCGACTGCGAGACCGCCGACATCATCCAGCGCGGGCAGATCCACGGCATGCCCATGGCCGCCCTCATCGCCGCGGCGCCGGGCGGCGAGGCGGCCGGCTTCGCCGAGGTCTCTCTGCGCTCGCACGCGGAGAACTGCGTCACGAGCCCCGTCGGCTTCCTCGAGGCGTGGCACGTCGAGCCCGCGTGGCGCGGGCAGGGCCTCGGGCGGGCCCTGGTCGCCGCGGCAGAGCAGTGGGCCCGCGACCGCGGCTGCCGCGAGATGGGCTCAGACGCCGTCATCGACAACGAGCCCAGCCTGCGCGCACACCTGAAGCTCGGGTACGAGGAGGCCTGCGCCCAGCGCTGCTTCCGGAAGTGGCTCTAGGCGCTACCGTCCACCATGCGCATCGCAGTCACAGGGGCTTCCGGATTCATCGGCTCGGTCATCTGCCGGCAACTGGCGGGAGCCGGCCACCAGGTAACCGCGCTGGTGCGCACGAGCAGCCGGCGCGATCACATCGAGCCCTTCGTCGATCGCTTCGCCATCGGCGCCCACGATGACCGCGCGGCCTGGAGCGACCTCCTCGCCGGCGCCGATTGCGTCGTCCACAACAGCTTCGACTGGGCGCCTCTCGGCGACGGGCGCTTCGCCGATCACCTGCGCTCCAACCTCGACGGCTCGCTGGAACTGCTCAAGGCCTCCGCGCCGCGCCAGTTCATCTACATCAGCTCGATCGCCGTGCATCACGACATCCTGCCGCGCCGCACGGACGATCGCGGCGTCAACACCGTTGACGAGGATCACCCGCTGCGCCCCAGTTCCGACTATGGCGCCCTCAAGGCCGCCGTCGAGGCCCACCTCTGGGCCGAGCACTACAGCGCCGGGCGCAACACCTCCGCCCTCCGCCCCTGCGGCGTCTACGGCATCGATCCCGACCTGCCGCGCGCGCACGGCTACACGCTGCTCAAGAAGCTGCGAGCCGGCGGCCAGCTGAGCAAGCCGGGCGGCGGGAAGTTCGTGCACGTCGATGATGTCGCCGCGGCCGTCGTGGCGCTCGTGGATCACGAGGCCGGCGCCGGCCGCCCGTTCAACCTCGTGGACTGCTACGCCCGCTGGGCCGACTGGGCCCGCATGGGCGCCGAAGCGCTCGGCGTGGACGCCGACATCGACGACTCCAGCCCGCCGCTGCCGCAGAACATGTTCGACAAGGCCGCCGCGCGCGATCTCGGCGTCCCGCTGGATCGCGGCCACGCCGGCATCGGCGCCCACCTGGCCGAGCTTGCGCGCGCAATGCGCGCTGCCGGCGAACTCGACTGATTCGATGACCCCCCCCGGCTCCCGATGGCCCGCCCCGTCAGCAACCTGCGCCTGTTCGTGGCGATCTACCCGCCGGCGGATTTCGTCGCCGCAGCGCTCGAAGCCATCGCGGCGCTCGACCTCCCCCCCCACCGCCCGACGCCCGCCGCGCAGATCCACCTCACGCTGCAGTTCATCGGCGACACGCCGGCAAAGGACCTGGAGGATGTGCTCCAGAGCGTGCGCCGGTCGGCATCCGGCATCGGCGCGTTCACGCTCTCGCCGCAGCGGTACATCACGCTCCCCCCACGGTCAGCGCGGCTGGTGGCCCTGCAGACAGATGCCCCGCCCCGGATCCTCGAACTTCACCGGCGCCTGGCGCTCCGCCTCGCGCGCGCGCCGCGGCAGGATCCCGCCGACCGCTTCCTCCCGCACCTGACGCTGGCACGATTCCAGCGCGGGTCGCCGCAAGGCAGACCTCCGCGGCGATTGGAATCACCGGCGGACCTGCCCGCGTTCCCCGTCCAGCGCGTGCAGGTGATGCGCAGCGTGCTACGCCCGGATGGCGCGGAGCATCGAGAGGTGGAGCAGGTTGAGCTGGTTTGAGCGGCCCGACCGATTGCAGGCGAAGCGCCAGCCCTCAAACCCCCGCCACCGCCGCCGCCCCCCGCGCCGCCCGAACCCGGAACACCCGGCACGGCCGCCCGAAGCGGCGCCCGAAACTCGCCGGCCAGATCTCCTCCAGCGCTGCCGCCCCCGTCGGCGTCGCCAGCGCGATGGCGCATCCGCCGAAGCCCGCGCCCGTCATCCGCGCCCCGTAGACGCCCTCGGTCGCCCGGGCGGCATCCACCAGGGCGTCCAGTTCGGCGCACGAAACCTCGTAGTCGTCCCGCAGCGACTCGTGGGATGCGTTCATGTGCCGCCCGGCGAGGCGCAGATCTCCCGCCTCAAGCCCGTGCGCTGCCACCAGCGTGCGCTGATTCTCGTTGATCACGTGCCGCGCCCGGCGCAGATCCTCCGCCCACAGGCCCACGGGCGGCCCGGCCTCGCCCCCGGCCAACCCGCAACCAGCCTTCGCCGGCGCGCACGCCGCGAGCTGCCCCTGCAGATCATTCAGCGCGCGCGCATCGGCATCCCGCAGCGACGACAGCCCCAGCGCCCGCGCCACCCGCGCGCATGCCTCGCGCCGCTTGCCATACGCGCTCTGCCCGAGCTCATGGCGCACGCCCGTGTCCCCGACGATGATCGCGGCATCCTCCGCCGGCGGCAGCGGCACCGCCCGCGAGCATAGATCGCGGCAGTCGATCAGCAGCGCCGACCCCGGCTGCGCCATCACGCTCACATACTGATCCATGATGCCGCAGGGCACGCCCGCGAACTCCTGCTCGGCCCGCTGGCACAGCCGCGCCACATCCAGCGGCGCCATGGCATGCCCGAGGAGCTGCAGCGTGACCATCGCGCACGCCACCTCCACCGCGGCAGAGCTCGACAGCCCCGCCCCGACCGGCACCGAACTCGCCAGCGCGATGCGCACGCCTGTGCGCGCGCCGGCGGCGCCTGCGCCCCGCGCAGTCCCCACCGCCCCCATCGCCCCCGCCGCCTGCAGCGCCAGCGTCACCGCCCCCGCGGCATACAAGGCCGGATCTCCCGCCTCCAGCCCCGCCCGCGCTGCCCGCGGGTCGAAGCCGATCCGCAGGTTGCAACCCGGCGCGCAGATCGCGCTCTCGGCCGCGTCATCCACCAGCGCCCCCGCCGCCACCGTCCACCGGTCGATCGCGATCGGCAGCACGAAGCCCTCGTTGTAATCCGTGTGCTCCCCGATCAGGTTCACCCGCCCCGGCGCCGCCGCAGTCGCGGTCACGGGCGAGCCGAAAGCCTGCTCGAAAGCCGCCGCCGCCTGCCCCGCGAGATCATCGACCGTCGG
>CAYMJK010000318.1:0-2883 GCA_964390535.1 uncultured Phycisphaeraceae bacterium
GGTCGCGGGCGGGCTCTGCGCGAGTCTGCCGACGGTGGCGGTCGGGCAGGCGCCGGGCGCCCCTGTCCGTCTGGCCGATGTGATGATGCGCGATGCCGCGGTTCTTCCGGATTCGGCGACGGGAACGTACTACATCGTCGCCTCGGCTCGTGTGCCGGGCGGCGGAGTGCGGGCCTATGCGAGCCAGGATCTCGTGAATTGGGAGGGGCCGCACATCATCTACCAGGCACCCCCCGAGTTGTGGGGAAACGACGTGAACATCCGCAGCGTCTGGGCTCCGGAGATGCACGAATACGAAGGAAAGTACTATCTCTTTCTCACCTTCGACTCCAGCTGGGAGTTCCCCGAACAGTGGGATCAGTGGTTCACCTGGCCGGCCCGCGTCAGACGCGCCTCGCAGGTGCTGGTGAGCGAAAGCCCGCTGGGGCCGTTCCGTGCGTTCTCCAACGAACCCACTCTCCCGGCGGAGATGATGACGCTGGACGCGACGCTGTGGGTTGAGGATGGAACCCCCTACATGGTCTTCTGCCAGGAATGGGTGCAGGTCGTCGACGGAACTGTGTCGATGGTCCAGCTGCAGCCGGACCTGTCAGCCATCGTCGGCGAGCCTGAGGTGCTCTTCCGTGGCAGCGCCGCACCCTGGGCGCGCAACGCCCCCCCGCACCGCAGCTGGGTTACCGACGCCCCCTGGCTCCACCGCAGCCACTCAGGCAAACTCTTCATGCTCTGGTCGAGCTTTGGCGCGGGCGGCTACATGGTGGGCATCGCGGTCTCCGAATCGGGACGCCTGGCGGGGCCGTGGGTTCAGCAGGCGGAACCGATCTACGCCGACGACGGCGGACACCCGATGCTATTCCGCACGTTCGATGGGGAGCTGATGATGACGCTCCATTCGCCGAACTCGGGGCCGGATCAGCGCATCCATTTCTTCGAGATGGAGGATACGGGAGAGACGCTTCGCATCGTGCGGAGGTTTACCCCGGGCGGGTGAATGTCGCGCGGCCGGGTCCGCTCTCCTCACCGACGGCCGAGGCGCCGCTCCAGTTCCTCCCGCCGCGACCGGCCCACACGGAGCCGGGTTCCGTCCCTGAGCTGGACCTCGTAGTTCCCCCTGGCGCCCCGCAGAAGCATCTCCACCCGATCCAACCGAACGATCTCGGAGCGGTGGATGCGCATGAACCCCGCAGGATCGAGCTGATCCTCGAGCGCCTGCAGGGAGTCGCGAATCAGGTACTGGCTGCCGGCCGTATGCAGCTCTGCGTATACCCCGCTGGCGCTGATGTACTCGATCTCCTCGACCGGGACCACGCGCATCTTCCCCCGCATCTGCACCGCGATCCGCTCCAGGAACGGTCGCGGCGCCGCGCCCGAGGCGGGAGCCGACGGGGCGGCCTGCCCCGTCTGCAGCAGTAGCAGCATCTGATCGCGGAGGCCCTCCAATCCTTCGAGCTCCACCTTCCGCCGGGCGCGGCGAAAGGCCTCCTCGAAGCGCTCGTCGTCGTACGGTTTGACCAGATAGTCCACGGCCGCGAGATCGAACGCCTCGAGGGCGTGGCGATCGTAGGCGGTGACGAAGACCGTGGTGGGCATGCTTGCCGGCCCCACCTCCCGCACGACGTCGAGCCCCGTCCCGCGCGGCATCTGGATATCCAGGAAGACCAGGTCGGGACGAAGCGCGCGGATCGCCTGAATGGCCTCGTCCCCATTCTCCGCCGTCGCTACCACCTCCACTCCCGGCTGCTCCTCCAGCAGCTCCGCAAGACGCCCGACCCCGATTGGCTCGTCGTCCACGATCAGCACCCGCAGGGGCCGCCGCTCAGGCACGCTCCAGAACCTCCGTCGCGACCGCCAACGTAGCGGTGTGATACGGCAGGGCGAGCTCCGCGACGGTCCCACCTTCCGGGTGCCGGCGTAGATCCAACCGATAGGCGGACCCGTACAGCTGCTCCAGCCGCTGACGGATGTGGCGCAGCCCCATCCCTCCCAGGCCTGCGCGACCGTCCGAGCGCCCAGGGGGGCCGCCTCTTCCAGGGGTCTCCACAGGGCCGCCGCGGCCCTGCGCCGCCGGTACAGCTTCCACAGCCGCCCCGGTGTCCCGGACTGTGAGCACCAGGTCGTCCTCCGACCGTCGCGCGTGGACTTCGATGCGGCCGTAACCGCCGGCCCGCCCGACCCCGTGGGTCATCGCATTCTCGGCGAGTGGCTGCAGGATCAGGGTCGGCACGAGGGCATCCAGCACGTCGGGTTCGGCGCTCACCTCCGTCACCAGGCGACCCTGGTAACGGATCTCGAGAATCTCCAGGTACCGGCTCAGGATGTCCAGCTCCTTCTCCAGGCGGATCTCCTGCTCCTGCGCACCATCCAGGCTGTAGCGGAGAACGTCGCCCAGTCGCGCGATCATCCGCCGTACGCCGCCGGGGTCGCTGGCCACCAGACCGGAGACGGCGTTGAGGGTGTTGAAGAGAAAATGAGGGTTCAGTTGAGCGCGGAGGACCTGCAGCCGCGATTCCACCAGCTGCTCCCGCAGCAGCGTCGCCTCTGCCTGCCGCGCCTGGAAACGCCGGAAGTAGTTGTAGGCGAGGCCCGCGGCCAGGACCAGCAGCGAGGCCATCAGGTCGCTCAGGAAGCGGAACCGGACCAGCACCAGCAGCCAGTTCGTGAATGGCCGCTGCCGCGGGGGGCCCAGCGCCTCGGCGAGCCGCCGGGACGGATCGAGCAGCCGGTTCCCGACCAGCGCCAGAACGAAGGATACCAGCAGGGCGAGGCCGACCGCGACCACGAGGTACAGCACTACGCGTCGCGCGCGATTGCCCTGTTCCAGGCTGTACCGGCTGATGAACCAGAGGGCGAGCGGGGTGAGCGCGGCCCACAGGTAGGCGCCCA
>CAYMJK010000319.1:0-4835 GCA_964390535.1 uncultured Phycisphaeraceae bacterium
AAATGCCCGTGCCGTGCGCGCGCACCGGCGTCCAGCTACCCCGCCCCGATCACGTCCTCTCGCTACGCACACCCTGCCGCGAAGGCGTTCTGGAAGCACAGGAAGTCGAAGAAGTCCAGCCCGCCGCTGGCGTCGCAGTCCGCCGCCGGGTCGCCCGCGGCGAACAGGTTCTGGAAACAAAGGAAGTCGAAGAAGTCGAGCCCTCCCGAGGCGTCGCAGTCGGCGTAGCACCCGGCGCCCGGGGCGTAGAACTCGATCATCCGGCGCCCGGCGAACGTGAACGGGCCGTTCCAGCGCACACCCCCATCCGGCGTCCAGTAGTAGGTGAGGACGACGCCGCCGGGCCCTTCCTCAGCGATGAACTCCTTGTAGTCCAGGGAACTCTGAAACGTGACAAAGTAGGTTTCCCCCGCGGTCACCGCGTAGGGCTCGGCGAACGCGGCGCCGTTCCAGCCGGATGATGCGGACATGAAATCGACCTCGCGCAGCGTCGCCCCCGGCGTCGAGCCAGTGTCCTCGCGCAGGCGGATCGTGCCGTCGGCGATCGACGAGCTGTGCCAGAGGATCTGGACCAGATCGAACGAGTTCTCCGGCGTCCAGCGGAACGCCTGCTCGTGCCCGCCGGTGGCGGTCCAACTCGGATCGACCGGCAGCTCGTTGTTCACCCCCTCGACGAACACCTGCCCGTGCGCGGCGGCCGCGCAGGCGGCCAGACCGATGCCGGCGATCACAGAACGCGAATGCGTACCCGTCTTCATCTTCTTCTCCCGGGGCTGGCCGCTGCTGGGCGGCAATGGTTCGAGGGCGCCCGGCGCGCTCATCGCGGATCGCCGTGCCCTCGCGGTGGAGTATACAGAAGATGCATGGGCGCCTGCCGGCGCCCATGCCCCATTGATTCGTGCGGGCCCCGGCCCGCTCTCGCCCGCGGGCGCCCCCTTACAGAACCTTACAGGCAGCCCGCCGCAAACTCGTTCTGGAAGCACAGGAAGTCGAAGAAGTCCAGGCCCCCGCCGCCATCGCAATCCGCGGCCGGATCGCCCGCGGCGAACAGGTTCTGGAAGCACAGGAAATCGAAGAAGTCGAGCCCGCCCGACTCGTCGCAGTCGGCGTAGCAGTCTCCATCGCAGCTCCACGCCCAGGTGTCGTCGAAGTTGACCGCCGGGTCGCGGTCGGAGCCACCGTGCAGGATGGCGCTGCCGCCGACGGAGGCCATCGCCGACCAGAAGCGCGTGCCGAGGTCGCTGGATGCGGAGACGAGCGTCCAGTCGGCCCCGTCCCACTCCCACGTGTCGCCGAGGACCTGCACGTCGTCAAACCCGCCGAACAGCACGACCACCTCGCGATCCGGGTCGTAGGTCATCGCCGCGTAGCGGCGCGGGGCGGGGCCGTCGAAGGAGACCGCGCTCCAGGTATTGCCGTCGTACACCCAGGTGTCGCCGAGACTTGTTGCCGTGTCCGACAGGCCGCCGAAAAGGACGACCTCGCCGCGAGCGGCGTCGTACGCCATCGCATGGCCGTAGCGCGCATCGGGGCTGTCACTCGGGAACACCGGCGTCCACGCGCCGTCGTACTCCCAGGTGTCGCTGACGACGCTGCTCCCGACGATCGTCCCGCCGAACATCACGGAAACCCCGCGAGCCGAGTCGAACGCCATGCCGGCGTTGTCGCGGAAGCCGGGCCCCTCGCCGACGGTCGCGGTCAGCTCCCAGCTCGAGCCGTCCCATTCCCAGGTTTCGCCCGCGCGGCCGGTGTGCTTGCCGCCGTAGACGACGGTTCGGTCGCGACTGCTGTCGAAGGCCATGTGCGGGCTGGAGGCCGCCGCCGGGCCGCCGGTGGACTCGAGCGACCACTCGGCGCCATCCCACTCCCACAACTCGTTGAAATAGAGCCCGGGGGTGACCGGGTCGCCCCTGCCGCCCCACAGCACCACCACATCGCGAGCGCTGTCGTAGACCATGCCGGATGACCGGCGCTGCCCCGGGCCATCATCGGTGACGAACTCCCAGTCGCACGCCTGCGCTGCCGCGCTGCCGGCGCCTCCCCCGACGACCGCCAGCGCCGCGAGCCCCCCGGCCGCGGATGCGACGCCCGGGCCGAAGGAGCGATTCCGGATACTCGTCGTGCCTCTCATCATCTTCTCCCATCAGTGAAACAGGGCCGCATGGCCCGAGAGCGGAGCATCGCGGCCCGAAACGGATGGGCCGCCGCAGGGTTTCGATGGTACCAGAAACGAGCGTGCTCTGCAATCGGCGCCGGCGCTCGCGCCGCGCGCCGTCAGCGCGCGCACAAAGCTGCAGCGCCACTCGGCGCTTCCCGGGGAGCTAATCGGCGGCGCCGTCAGGGACAGCCGGCAGCGAACGCGTTCTGATAGCAGAGGAAGTCGAAGAAATCGAGCTGCCCAGACTCATCACAGTCGGCGTACTTCTCGCCGGCCGCGAAGGCGTTCTGGAAGCAGAGGAAATCAAAGAAGTCGAGCCCGCCGGATTCGTCGCAATCCGCGTAGCACGCGCCATCGGGCGTGCCGTCGACCTGCAGCCGATTTCGGAACGTGCTCGGTGCGCCGTTGAAGATATAGCCGATGGCCGTGGCCGCCGGGCCGGTCGGAACGGTCGTGGGCGCTGAGCCCTCCCACGTGTAGCTCGGGCCGGCGCCCGGCGTCACCGGGGACACATACACCCAATACACCTCGCCCGCCTGCAGCACGAACGGCTCGGAGGCGGTGAAGACGAAATCGCCGGTCCCGAACAGATCGGGCGGGTTGTCCAGCGTCGTGAGCCGCGATGCGGGGAGCGTGGCGCCGCTCCAGATCGACACCTCGATGATCGGATCGGGGTTGGGGAAGTTCATCGTGAGCGTCACAGAGTCCAGCGCATACGACTCGGCGCCCATCGTGAACCCGAAGGCCTTGTACTGCGTCGTCGAAAGGCTGCCGAAGGCCGTGCCGACGCCGACGCCGGCCGAGAAGTTGCCGATGACCTCATCGGCGCCCGCAACCTGCGCCCCCGCGAGCGAAAGGCCGCCCGCAATCCCCACCATCATCCGCTTCGCATTCTTCATCCCTTGCTCCCGGTTATCGGCCGCAGCGATCCGCCGACGGAGTCTCCCCAGGGGGCACGGCGCCCCCGCCGCGGCAACAGGAACAGCCTACCACGATCGCGGGATTTCCGCAAGCAGGAATCGCAGCCCTCGTCAGGCTCTCTCGCCCACAGGCCGGAACGCACGCCCCCGCCCGCAGCCGATCGACAGCCGCCTACGCCCCCGGCGCCGGCCCCCCGTACCATCGGCGCATGGATGAGGCCTCTCGGCTGGCGCGGTTGCGGGATCGGCGCGTGCGGGCAGCGCCCGAGCGGGCCATTGCCGGCGACCTCCTCCCGCTCGAGAAGGATCTGCGGGCCCGCTACCGGGCGGTCGGCGGCGTGGCGGTGGCGTGGGCCCAGGCGGTTCCGAAGGAGCTGGTCAGCAGCGCATCGCCGGTCTCGCTGACCCGCGGCGTGCTGAAGGTCCGGGTGCTGGATGCCGCGACGGCACACAAGATGGACCGCTGGCTCCGCCAGGGGGGGCTGGACGCCCTCATCGACGCGGCGCCCGGGCAGCTCAAGCGGGTGCGGCTGACGCAGTGAGGGGCATCCGTTGAGCGCGAGATCGGCCCCAGCGACGCGGGCGCCAGGCGGGGGCGTGGGGGGGGGCGTGGGGGGCGCCGGCGCGGAGGCGTGGCCGCCTGCGCGCGCAACCCCGGCGCTGCTGGCGGCGCTGATCGCGGTCCTGCTGCTCGTCGGGATCGGGTTCCTGCCGCTGGAGGTGAAGCTGGAGCAGGGGTCCGGCGCGCGCGACTGGCGCCATTTCTATCTCGCCGCCGAGGCGCTGCTCGCCGGCGAGAATCCATACACCTCGGGGACGGGCGGGTACATCTATCCCCCGCTCACGGCGATCGCGCTGGCGCCCTTGGCGATGCTCGGGGCGAAGTTCACGGCGTGGGCCTGGTACATCTCGATCGTGCTGGTGACGGGCGTGACCTGCTGGTATGGCGCCCGCGACATGCTGCGGCGCATCGGCGCCGACCTGCGCCCGGCCACGGTCGGCGCGGTGGCGCTGCTCGGGATGCTGCTCACGGTGGATCTGTACCGGCGCGTGCTCGCCGAGTGGCAGAGCGACGCGATCGTGACCATGGGCTTCGTCTTCGCGCTGATCTGGCTGGACCGGCGGCCCCGGGCGGCGGGGGCGATGCTGGCGCTGGCGCTGAACATCAAGTACCTCACCCTCGTGGCGCTGCCGTACCTGCTGCTGCGCCGCCGATGGCGGGCGGCGGGATGGATGGTCGGCGTGTGCGCGGCGATCATGCTGGCGCCGGCGGTCATCTTCGGCTGGGAGGGCAACCTGCGGCTGCTGCGGGCGGGGTTCAGCGGTCTGGGCAATCTCGTGGGCATCGAGCCGGCGCCAGATGCCCCGACCAACGTGCACACGCTCGACTGGGAGAACTCCGTTTCGATCCCCAGCGCGATGGCGCGGCTCACGGACACCAACCTCGGCCTGGTTGCCGGCGTGGGCGCCGTCGCGGCGATCTGCCTGGGCGTCGGCTGGTGGATGTACCGGCGGGCCGGCTGGCCGCTGCTGTGGCCGGCGCGCGCGCAGATGCGCTCCGGGGGGCCACGTGGGGGGGGCGAACTGGTGACCGCGCTGGAGTGGATGGGCGTGATCGTCATCGCCCTCGCCCTCGGCCCGCAGGCGCACAAGCGGCACATGTTTCTGATCCTCCCGCTGCACCTGCTCATCGCGGCGATGCTCATCCGCCCGCCGCGCGGCGTGAGCCGCTGGCCGCTGATCGCCGGCGCCCTGCT
>CAYMJK010000320.1:0-5905 GCA_964390535.1 uncultured Phycisphaeraceae bacterium
CGCGCGCGGTTTCGGCCCCGACGTTGCAATCATCCGAGCGCGATGTGAGGGCGCCGTGAAACGGCCGCGAGGGGACGCTCACGCGCGCGAGTTAGCAACTGGCACACCCTCCGGCGGCGCCAGCCTCTGAATCAACTCCCACGTCTCGCGCACATGCCGCTCTTCGGTCAGCGTGCCGCCGATCGCCATGCGGAGGGTGTACTCGCGCCGGCCATCCCGCGGGAGGGTCGTGTGCGTCAGCAGGGCCAGGCCGGAGGCGTTGATCGCTTCCAGCAGGCGCCGGTTCCGGTCGTCGCACGCCTCCGGCGACTCGCCGTCCCGCGACCGCAGCCGGAAGCAGACGAGATTCAGCGGGCGCGGCGCCGTCACCTCGAACCGGGCATCCTGCCGCACGAGCTGCTCAAACACCTCCGCCAGTCGCACCCCGCGCCGGATGTGAGCCCGCAGCCCCTCCAGCCCGTACCACGTCATCACCAACCAGAGCTTGAGCGCCCGGAAGCGCCGCCCGAGCGGGATCTGCCAGTCGCGATAGTCGACCACGGCGCCGGTGTCGGTGTGCTCGTTGCGCAGATACTCCGGCGTGACGCTCAGCGCGGCCGTCAGCGACGCCCGGTCCCGCGTCCAGAAACAATCGCAGTCGAAGTTGGTGAGCAGCCACTTGTGCGGGTTGAAGCAGATGCTGTCGGCCCGATCGGCGCCTTCGAGCAGCCAGCGGAATTCGGGAGCGACGCAGGCGGCGGCGGCGTGCGCCGCGTCGATGTGCAGCCACGCGCGGGCGCCGCCAGGATGGCGCCGGGCATCCTCGTCGATCACATCCGCGATCGCGAGGACCGGATCGATCGCCGTCGAGCCGGTCGTGCCGACGGTGGCGCAGACATACACCGGCATCATGCCCCGGGCCCGGTCGGCCTCGATCGCGGCCCGCAGCGCTCCGGCATCCATCGCGAAGTTTCCGTCCACCGGGATCAGGCGCACGTGCGCGCGGTCCTCGGGCCCCGTCGCCATCCCCGCGATCATCGCGGCCTTGATCACCGACGAGTGCGCCTCCTCGGAGGCGTAGAGCGTGAAGGCGCCGGCATCGGCGGCGCCCCTGCTGCCGCCTGCCGCAGTGCGCGCACGCTGACGACCCGCCAGCAGCGCCACCAGCGTCGATTCGCTCGCCGTCCCCTGGATCACGCCCCCGCCCCCCCCACCCGCCCCGCCGGCGTCGAAGCGGAACGCCGCGGGCAGGCCCAGCGCCTCGGCCATCCAGTCGAGCATGCGGCTCTCGAGTTCGGTGATCGCCGGGCTCGTCGCCCACAGGAACCCGTTCACGTTCAGCCCGGCGCACAGAATCTCGCCGATGGTCGCCGGCCCGGATGCGTTGCACGGGAAGTACCCGAAGAATCGCGGCGACTGCCAGTGCGTCAGGCCCGGAAGGATGATCTCGCGCATGTCCCGGCGAAGCGCCTCGGCCCACGCCGCGGGGTCGGCGGCCCCCGGCGCCTCCGGCGGCGACGCCGGCAGCGCCTCGAGGATCTCGCCCGGGCGGCTGAGCGAGCGGACCGGATGAGACTCGACGCCTTCGAGATAATCGGCGATGAGGTCCACAGCCGCGTGCGCGCGCCGGCGGAACTCCGCGGGGGACATGTGAGGCGGTTCGGCGCCGGGAATGGCCATCGCGGAGCGTAGATGAGCCCGGCGGCGCGAATCGGGCGCCGGGACCGGCGGCCGGCCATCCCGCGCCCGCGAGTCGCCGTATCGTCCCCCCATGGCTTTTTTCCCCCGCAAGCGCGCCAACCTGGTTCTTGGTCTGTTCGGGGCGGGCGCCGTGGCGTCGGCGGCGGGGTGCCTCGGCGGGGCGGAGCTGGCGGTCGCGTCGGCTGGGCTGAGCGCGGCCAAGGCGGGCGGCGGGTTCTGGGATCAGCGCGAACTGGTCGTGGCGACCACGATCCCCGTGGCGACGCTCCAGTCCTCGGTGCGCCGGGCCTTCTTCGCCCTCGACCTGGACATCCGGTGGGAGCGGTTCGCCAACGACGAGTGGGACTTTGCCGCCCGGGATGCCAACGGCACCCTCTACCGCGTGGCCCTCGATCGGCTGACGGACAAGATCACCAAGGTCCGGATCCAGGTCGGCACCTTCGGCGACCAGGCGATCAGCCGGCTGGTGCTTACCCAGGTGCAGCGGGAGGTGCTCCGCACCTGGGACCCCAACACGCCGCACGCTCCCTGGGCGGGGGAGGACATCCTGTCGGATCCGATGCTCCAGACCGAGGGTCCGGACGACGAAGTGGGCCCGTGGCGGACTTTTTGATTGGCGCGCGGGGCGGTTTTCTGCTACCCTGAGCGGAAATCCGCGGGCCGCGGGGCCGGAACGTCCGAAAACCGAGCTCGAAGAGCAGATCAGGGAGGGCCTGACCATGATGTGGCGTAGTTTGCGCGCCGGCGCGTGCGCGGCGGGGTTGTTGATGTTCGGGAGCCTCGCCCTGGCGCAGACGGCGCCGCTGGCGGAGGAGATCCGTCCGGTTCAGCTCGATTCGGGCGCGGTCGCGGCGCCGGCGGGCGGGGCGGGGGCGCAGGTCGTGTATTCGGGGATCGTCGCCGCGGACGGGGCGCCTTGGATCCGGCTGACCTTCGACGAGGTCCGCCTGCCGGGCAGCGAGCGCGACGGGACGGCGGCGTACCTGCGCATCACATCGTTCGCAGATGCCGCGGTGCAGACAATGAACGCCCGGCACATCGGCGAGTGGCGCGCGACCTCGGCGTACTTCAACGGGGACGCCGTGCTGCTGGAGATTCTGGCGTTCGCCGGGACCGGTGAGAGCCGGGTGCGGATCAGCGAGGTGATGGCGGGGCTGCCCCCGGTCGGCGCCGATTCGATCTGCGGACCGACCGATGACCGCGAGCTGTCGACCGACCCGCGGACGGCGCGGCTGCTCGATGTGGGCTGCACCGGGTGGCTCATCAACGACTGCAATCATTGCTTATTGACGGCCGGACACTGCACGGGCAATCTCGATGTGGTGCAGTTCAACGTGCCGCTTTCTTTGTCGGACGGCAGACTGGTGCATCCGGGCCCGGAGGATCAATACGCCGTGGACTCTTCGAGCGTGCATACCAACGACGGCGGGTCGGGCGTCGGCGATGACTGGGGCTACTTCGGCGCGTTTGCCAATTCGACCACCGGGATGACGCCGTTCGAGAAGCAGCTCGACGCGTTCGACCTCGCGCCGGCCGCGCCGCCGGTGAGCTCGCAGGACATCCGCATCACCGGCTACGGCACCACCGGCAGCGGCGTCCCGCGCCAGTGGAACCAGGTGCAGAAGACCCACGCCGGGCCATACTTCAATCTCGTCGGCACGCGCGTCATGTACGCCACCGACACGACAGGCGGCAACAGCGGCTCGCCGGTGATCGATGACTCGACCGGCCTGGCGATCGGCATTCATACCCACGGCGGGTGCGAAAGCGTGGGCGGCAACACCGGCACGGCGATCAACCACGCCGGGCTCCAGGCGGCCCTCGCGGCGCCGAAGGGCGTCTGCTGCCTGACGCCGCCCCTGCTGGACTTCGCCTTCCCCGGCGGCCGGCCCGATTTCGTCACCCCGGGCATCGGCACGGTGATCGATGTCGAGGTGATCGAGTCCGGCGGCGTGGCCGACCCGGGCTCGGGCCTGCTCCACGTGTCCATTGATGGCGGGCCGTTCGAGACCTTCCCGATGGCCGAGGTTTCGCCCCTGATGTACGAGGCGACGCTCCCGGCGGTGGACTGCGGTCAGGCGCTGGAGTACTACATCTCCGCCACGGCCGATGGCGGCGAGATGCGGACATCACCGGCCGATGCGCCGGATGAGGCGTACGGCGCCACGGTCGCAACCGGCGTCTCGACCATTGCCGATCTCGACTTCGAGACGGCGCCCGGCTGGACGTTCGAGCACGTCGCCGTGGCGGACGGACACTGGGACCGGGGCGATCCGGTGAGTTGGGGCCGCGGCGACCCGGAGGCCGATTTCGACGGCTCCGGCCAGTGCTTCCTGACCGACAACAGCCCGTCAACCTCCAACTCCGATGTCGATGGCGGGCCGACGCGGCTGATCAGCCCGGTCTACGACCTGTCGGGCCTCGGCGGCGCGACCGTCTCGTACGCCCGGTGGTTCTACAACGACGCTCCTGATGTGGATCGGATGACCGTCGAGGTGTCCAGCAACGGCGGGGCATCCTGGGAGGTTCTCGAGATCGTGGCGCACACCGCGGGGTGGGTCGTCAAGGAGTTCGATGTCGGGTCGGTCGTGCCGCTGACCAGCGAGTTCCGCATCCGCTTCAGCGCCATCGACAATCCGAACAATTCGGTGACGGAGGCGGGCATCGACGCGTTCAAGCTGCTTTCGATCGAGTGCAACACCTGCCGCGCCGACCTGACCGGCGAGGGCGATCTCGACTTCTTCGACTTCCTCGCCTTCCAGAACCTGTTCGCTGCGGGCGATCTGAGGGCCGACTTCACCGGCGAAGGCGTGCTCGACTTCTTCGACTTCCTCGCCTTCCAGAACGAGTTCGCGGCAGGATGTCCGTAAAGAATAGCAAAGCGGCAAATCGAAAATGATGCAGACGAGCCCCGGGCGCCTTGCTCGGGGCTCTTTCATTATCCACAGATGACACAGATGGGGCACAGATGGGGCACAGATGGGGCACAGATGGGGGAGAGACTGCGCTGGAGCTAGCGCGTTCCTCCATCCTGCCTTCATCTGTGCGAATCTGTGGAGAAAACTCCGATCAGAACCGCTCGAAGATCGGCAGTTCCCCAACCAGCGGCGCCGCCCAGTCGAGGAAGGCCTCGGAGACGTTATTGTGCCCGCTGAGGAAGCTCTCGGGCATGTGGCGGGTCTTCGCCGCGACATCCTCCAGCGGGATCCGCCGAAGTTCTGCCGCATACAGCGCCCCGCGCGTCGCCGGGCTGGTGCGCACGATCGCGATCGAACCGTCGATGTCCCCCTGTGCGGCAAGCTCGGCGCCGAAGCGCCCCGCGGCACGGGCCTCGCGGGCATCCACCGGCGAGGCGTCGGGGAAGCACCGCTGAACATAGCCGAAGGTGTCGGCGCGGATGCGCGGCGGCTTGCCCCCGGCCGGCGTGAGCTTCTGCTTCAGCAGATTGGCCAGGGCGTCGCCGAGGGCGCCCGAGCCGGAGAGCTGCACGTTGCCGTGAGCATCCGTCTCGCCGCCGATGAGCGTGGCGCCGATCGGCCTGCCCTCCTTGTCCATCACGCCCTCGCTGACGGCGATGTGGCAGCGCTGCTTGGCGTCGTAGATGGTCGCCACATCCTGCACGAAGCGATCGGTGTCGAAGGCGACCTCGGGGACGTACACGAGCTGCGGACCATCCGTGCTCGGCAGGTCCGGCCCCCGATCGCGCCGGCGCGCCAGCGCTGCCGCGGCAGTGAGGAAGCCTGCGTGCCGCCCCATCACCACGTTGATCTTGATCCCCGGCAGGCTGATGTTGTCCATGAAGTCGGCCATGCAGGCCATCGCCACGAATCGGGCGGCGGAGGGATACCCCGGCGTGTGATCCGAGCCGACCAGGTCGTTGTCCACCGTCTTGGGGATGTGAAAGCAGCGCAGCTCGTATCCCGCCTCGTCGCTGAGCTGGTTCACGATGCGGCAGGTGTCGCTGCTGTCGTTGCCGCCGATGTAGAAGAAGTAGCGGATATTGCGCTTCTCGCACGCCTGGAAGATCCGCTGGCAGTAGTCGGCGTCCGGCTTGTCGCGGGTGGAGCCGAGCGCGGCCGAAGGGGTGCCGGCCAGCCGCTGCAGCCGCTCGTGATCGATGTCGGTGAGGTCGATGAGGTCGTCGGTGACCAGCCCCCGCACCGCGTGGCGCATCCCCAGCACCTTGGTGACGGCCCCGCGCGCCACCAGCCCGTCGCGGAGGCCT
>CAYMJK010000321.1:0-15954 GCA_964390535.1 uncultured Phycisphaeraceae bacterium
CCATCACGCTCACCCGCCGCGCAGCACGTCGCTGACTGGCCGGTAGATCACAAGGCGCTCGCTGTACTTCTCCGGCGGCACGTTCTTCTCGAACCGATCCTTGTAGAGCGGAAACTTGTCCGGTCGCGACTCTAGCTGAACCTTGATGTTGAACTGCGAGTAGTCCGGCCTGCCGCCCACGCACCCGTTGTTGGTGCTGATGCATGTCCCCCCGCGATCGATGCACAGCGCCACGTGGCTGACATCAAAGCCCCCGCCCCCCTCCTTTCGCCGATAGATTCCCACCACCGCGTCCGCTACAGGCGCAGGGTTCTTGACACTGATACCATGATTGATTGCGAATGCGCCGAACAGGACGGCGCTCACTTCCGTAGCGTCCAGCCCCGTCTTCCTCGGGTAGAACTTGCGATCACACTGCTGTAGAAGCCGGAAGACCGTATCCCAACACGTCAGGCGGTTGAATTCTGCGCAGCGCTTGTCGTCGCAAAGAATCTTAGCGGCAAGTTGGGAGCAGGTTCCGTCTTTGTACAATGGCATGACTTCCCTTCATCTCTCGAAGCAGCCGCGGCTCGATCCCCCCGTTCGCATTGTACCCAAAGCCAAACTGCCAGCGGCTATACGTGCCGCCATATTGCGGATCACAAGGCCGGGATCCAAGGCGTCCTGCTCGGGCCACTGGGGCAGGGGCTGGTGCAGGGGCATCGCGGGCTTCCGGCGGCGGGCGCGCATCCGGCGGGGCGCCCCGCCAGCCACGTTCGGGCGACCCCGCCCCCTTCCCGCCCCCTTTATCCCTCGGGGCCGCCGGTTCTCGGGGCTGCGGCCGATCCGGCTGGGGGAACTCTGCGGCCTGGCGAGGCCGGGCAGCCGGCGCAAGGCCACCGGGCCCGCAGCCGGGGCCACCGATGCCCGATCAGGAGCGATGTGCGGCGGGCCGGTTCCCGTCGGGCTGGGGCCGCATGTGAGAGCGCCCGGAAGGACAGCGTCATGAGCCAGCAGCGTCCACACGTCTCCGCCGCGATCCAGAGCCTGCGCCCGATCGTCACCGCCGCGGCCATTGCGGTCATCGCCTGCGCAACGGTGCAGATGCTCGTCTTCGGCTTCGTGCACTTCACCGAGGTGCGCTGGGAGAAGACCGAGCAGCCCGTGACCGCCCAGAGCCTCACCGTCGTCACCGGCCCGGCGCGGGAGTCCGCGCATGCGGCCTCGAAGCCCGCGGCCGGCGCCGCCGAGCAGGGCGGCCGGCGCGGACGCCGGATCACCGAGGTCGAGGCCGCGGCGATGCGCCAGATCCCCAGCCGCTGGGCGCCTGTGCTCCAGCAGTTTTCGGACTTCGCCGTCGCCATCGGCGTGGTCTCGACCCTCGCCCTCGGCGTCTTCGTCGCGGTTGGCACGGTGATCGGCGGCGGCGGCGCCGTCCCGGGCGTCGAGAAGGCCGTCAAGGCGCTCGCATGGGCCACCATGCTGGCCCTGTTCGCCATCCCATGGCAGGATGCGCTCGCCTCGATCCCCTTCGGCGGCGTCTTTGGCGATTATGAGACAATGGTGCTCGCGAGTGAGGCGGTCGACGCCGGAAACGCCGCGGTGGCGCCCCTGCTCGCGGCCCACCTGCTCCTGCCGCTGGCGGCCCTCGTCGTCGCCGGTGTCGTGGTCGTCAGCTTCCGCGCCGGCGTCGAGCGCGGCGTCATCGTCACCTCCGTCAGCGAGCTCGATGAAGCCCTCGAGCGCGAGATGGAGCAGATCAAGCAGCGCGGCATCGGCTCCAACGTCGGCGGTGGGCGCACGATCGGCACCCTCAACCGCGCTATCGGCGATCAGCAGCCCGAGCCCGGCCCCGTGCCGATGGCCAAGCCCGCCGCCGCAGCGCCGCCCGATCCGGACGCCGACCCCGCCAAGGGCCGCTCCTGGGTCTCCCCGGCCGACCGGCGCATGAACCAGCCCAGCAGCGGCAACCCGCTCCGCCGGCTGGTCTGAGGTCGGCTGGACGGCTGCATCCGCCGTGGCGACCGACCTCGCCGGGATCCCCACCCCCCGCTGCCCCGGAGTGCGGGCTGCTCGTCTGACGGCGCCCGGCCCACCGGCGCCAGCGCCCGACTTGCGTCGAGCGGCGAGATCCGGTAAGGTGGGGCCGTGCCCCGGGTCGACGGCGGCTCCCTGCCGCGGGCGCCGGGTCCATAGGGGAAGAGGCCATGCGAAATCTGAAGATCCTGATCCTGGGCGGCGCTGCCGCCGCGGCGTCCGGCCAGGTGGTGAACATCGACGCCAGGAGCGATTGCTACGGAGTGAGCGGCGCTGCCACCGTGGCGCTCGACCCGGGAATCTACATCCTGCACCCGATCGGGCCCCCGGAGGGCGCCTTCACCGCGTGGAACGCATGGGGCGGCGCCGTCAGCGGCTGCGATCCATCAGGAAGCCCGTGCACGCTGGGCTGGCTCCGGTCGTACATCGTGGCCACTGATCGCCATCTGTTCACGCCCGGAGCCGGCATATGGTCCACCGACGTTGGCGCCCTCGCCGCCGCGAAGCCGGCGCAATTGCGCCTCTGCGAGGCGGCGACGGTTCGGTTCTTCGTGCCCGATGACGCGTGTGGGGACAACATCGGCGGCGTTTCATTGCGTATCGAGCCGCACCCGTGCCCCGCTGATGTGAACGTCGACGGTGCGCTCGACTTCTTTGACTTCCTCGAATTCCAGAACCGGTTCGCCGCGGGCGATTCTCGGGCCGATTTCGACTGCTCCGCCAACCTCGACTTCTTCGACTTCCTCGCCTTCCAGAACGCTTTCGCCGCCGGCTGCTGAGCCCGGCGGGCCGTGGCGTTCAGTCCCAGATCGGCGTGAACTCCGCCGGCTCGCGCCCCGCGGCGGGGAAGATTCCGACGAACTGATTGGCCAGCTTCCAGTCGTCCGGCTCGTCGTAGAACCAGAGGTCCGGCGCCGCCCCCTCCTCCCCCTGGTAGGTCGTGAAATGCGCGGTCGGTATCGGCACGGGGCCGAACAGGTTCTCGTAGAACTCGACGTGATTGTCATTGAACGCGACGTTCCCCGACCATGAATCGGCAGCGCCCCGGGTCGCGAACGTCTGCGAGTCGCCCTTGGCAACGGCCGCTGCGACCCCCCCGGCGCCGACATCGACGCCGGTAATGCGCGGGCCGCGCAGCGCGACCATCGCGTCCGTCGCGGCAAAGGTGAGTCCCCACCGGTCGCGCCGCGCCGCCGCGGGCTGGGCGTGTGCGAAGCTCGCGTTGCCGGCGCCCTTGGTGAAATCCACCGAGAACGCCGGGTCCCACATCGCGCCATCGGGATCGCGCGCCGCCTTCGGGCTCACAACCTCGTAGTCGTCATCCGGTTTGATCTTCGGGTTCACCTCCGCCGGGCTGACCATGATCTCGACCGGAATGAAGCCGTTGAAGATCAGCAACGAGTAGATCGCCGCCGACGTGTTCTTGCCCAGCCCCGGCTCGGCGACCGTCTGGCCATCGCCATCGAGCTTCGAGGGCAGCGGATACTCGTCGCGGTTGTTCCCGCCCCAGATGATGAGGCTCTGCAGGATCGCTCGAGCATGCTGCGCCTCCTTGAGCTGGCGCGCTGTCTCGCGGGCCTGGTCAAAGGCGCCCTCCGGCTGGCCCCTCCCGCCGACTCCGCCGATCAGCGCGATCGCGAAGACGCCAAAGGCAATCAGGGCGACGGCGTCGGCGCGGGCAAATGCTCTGCAGCGCATGAGTTTCCTCCTTGCGGGCCAGTATAGCGGAAACCGCTTCCCAGCGCGCCCGCCGCGGGAAGCGGCCCTGCCGCGCACCTGGCCGATTCCGACGCTGGCGCCTCCGTCCCCGGCGCCACTGTCACTGCCTGGTAACAGCCCGGAAGTGCCGAACCCGCGCCCGCCGAGTCTCGAACAAGGGAGAGTCGGCCAAGGGGACAGCTATGACCACCCTCGCTCTGCCGCAGGCAACCTTCCTCCACCAGATCGGCGTCGCCGCGCCCTGCGAGGCGGAATGGGGCGCCATGAGCCCCGTCGGCGGCGCCGGGCGGGTGCGCCGGTGCGAGGATTGCCAGCTCAACGTCTACAACCTGTCGGAGATGACGCCCGCCGAGGCCGAGTCGCTCGTGCGCGCCCATGAGGGTCGGCTCTGCGTGCGCTACTTCCGGCGCCCCGACGGCACGATGCTCACCCGCGATTGCCCCCGCGGCATCGAGCGCATCCGGCGCAGCGCTGCCCGCGCCCGCAGGCGCGTCCTCGCTGCCGGCGCCGCGGTCGCCAGCCTCGGCGCTGTCGCGATCAACCTCGCCGAGGCGCGCCTGGACAGACATCGCCCGCGCGATGTCGGGCCGCATCGCGTCATCGGCGAAGCGCTTCGGAGCCAGCAGCCCCCGGCGCCCGCCACGCCAACTCCGGGGGCGGGCGTCTGGATCATGGGGGCAGCCGTCATCGGAAGCGGCTGTGCCGGATGAATGGGATTCCGGAACCTCCGGAGAACCGCACGGTCACTCACGCGTCCAACGCGCATGCCCCTGAGGAACCACCAATGCGCCCCCTCGCTCTCCCCCAACTTGACGACATTCAGGTGGCCGCGCCGTGCCCGGCCGATTGGGACATCATGACGCCCGTCGATGGCGCCGGCGACCGCGTCCGCCACTGCGACCGGTGCGCCCTCAATGTCTACAACCTCTCCGCGATGTCGCGCGCCGAGGCCGAGTCGTTGCTGCGCGCCCACGAAGGCCGCCTGTGCGCCCGCTTCTTCCGCCGCCCGGATGGCACGATCATCACGCGCGACTGCCCGCGCGGAGTCGCCGCGGCAAGGGCGGCGGCCCGGCGTGCCAGCGCCCGCCTCGCCGCCCTCGCCTGCGCCCTGGCTGGGCTCATCGGCGCCGGCGCCGCCCTCGCAGCCACCCGCGACCGCGTCTGGTACTACGCCCGCGTGCGCGACTCCGAGCCGCACACGCAGATCACGCGGGCGCTCGCCCCCGGCGTCCGCCCCTCCCCCGCCCGCTGCATTATGGGCGAGATATCGCTGCCCTGATGATCCGCTACCTCCTCGGCTTCGGCGCCATCTATCTGGCCATCGCCATGGCCACGCCGCTGCTGGACGACTTCACCCGCTGGTTCAGCCCCGGCTGGTGGACCCACTACGCGATCACCACCGTCATCGTCCCGTGCCTGGCCGCCTGGATCAGCGTTGACATGGCCGAGCGCCTGCGCCGCCCGCGCCTGATGCGGCCCGAGGCCCCGGCCCCCGGGCGCCGCATCCTCCTGGGTCTCGGCGCCGGCGGGCTCAGCCTGCTGCTCGCCGAGGTCGGCATCGCCCTGCTCGACCAGACCATGCACGAAGCCTGGATCTTCGGCGCCAGCGCCGCCATCGTCAGCGCTGCCAGCATTCTCGCGCTCCCGCGCCCGAAGCCCGGCCGCTGCATCCGCTGCGGCTACGACCTCGCCGGAATCCCCACCCCCCGCTGCCCCGAATGCGGGCTGCGCGCTCAGCCGTGACGACAGAAGCGCGGCGCGGCGCTCGCGGACCGAGGACGGCGCCCGCCAGCGCCGACTACCATCGCCCCATGACCGCGACTTCGACCAACGCCCCCGTCCGCTCCGATCGCGTCGGCGCCCTGCCGCCGTACCTATTCGTCGACATCGACCGCAAGCGCCGGGCCCGCATCGCCGCCGGCGCCGATGTCATCAACCTCGGCATCGGCGACCCTGATCGCCCCACGCCCGGCTTCATCGTCGAAGCCCTGCGCCGGGCCGCGGGGGACCCCGCCAATCATCGCTATCCCGATGGTCGCGGCTCGGCCGCCTTCCGCGCTGCCGCAGCGCGATTTCTTCAGAAGCGCTTCGCCGTCGCCGCCGATCCCGACCGACACATCTGCGCCATCATCGGGTCCAAGGAGGCGGTGTTTCACCTGCCACTGGCGATCGTGAACCCCGGCGACGGCGTGCTCGTGCCCAGCCCGGGATACCCGGTCTATCACTCCGGCGCGATCTTCGCCAGCGCCGAGCCGATCGATCTGCCGCTGGAGCCCGCCCTCGGCTGGACGCCGGACTTCGATGCCGTCTCCGCCGAAGACCGTGCCCGAGCGCGGCTGATGTGGGTCAACTATCCGAACAACCCGACCGCCGCGTGTATCCAGACCGAGTTCTTCGCGCGAGCCCTGCGCTTCTGCGAATCCAATGACATCGTCCTCGCCAGCGATCAGGCCTACTCCGAGATCTACTTCGACGCCCCTCCGCCAAGCCTGTGGCAGGCCGATGGCGCCGACCTCGACACCTCCTGTGCCATCGAACTGCACTCCCTGAGCAAGACCTTCAACATGACCGGCTGGCGCATCGGCTTCGCCGTCGGCCGCCCCGACATCATCGACGCGCTCGCGGCGGTGAAGTCCAACGCCGACAGCGGCCCCTTCGGCGCCGTGCAGGATGCCGGGATCGCCGCGCTGGACGGGTACGACCGCCCCGAAGTCGCCGAGATGCGCGAGGTCTATCGCGCCCGCCGCGACGCCCTGATCCCCGCCCTGCGCGACATCGGCTGCGAAGTCGAGCCGCCCAAGGCCGGCTTCTTCGTCTGGGCCCGCTGCCCCCTCGGGCCGGATGGCAAGCCCATCGGCAGCATGCGGTTCGCCACCCGCTGCCTGGAGGAGGCCGATGTCGTGGTCGTCCCCAGCGTCGGCTTCAGCCAGCGTGCCGAGGGCTGGTTCCGCATCGCCCTGACGGTCGAGGTCGAGCGCATGGCCGAGGCCGCCGACCGCCTCCGGCGCCTCTGGGGCAAGTAGCGCGTTACTGCGCTGCCGCGCCTTCCGCCCGCTCCGGTGTTTCCGGATCCCCCTCGTCGCCATCCGCCGCGTCCCGCGACTCCTGACCCCCGACTCCTGACTCCTGACTCCCGCCCCCTGACTCCTGCCCTTTGCCCCCCGTCCCTCCGCTCCAGTCGCGCCGCTGCACCCCCGCCCGATACTCCGCCTCGATCCGGATCTCCTCCGCTAGCTCCTTGTTGAGCCGCCGCGGCAGGATCAGGCTGAACATGGAGCCGCGCCCCGGCTCGCTGACGAGCTGGATCTCCCCCTGCAGCACGCTCGCGAGCTGGCGGCAGATGGCCAGTCCCAGCCCGGCGCCCCCCGCGGCCCGCGTGTGCGAGTTGTCCGCCTGCTGGAACTTCTGGAAGATCCGCTGCTGATCCTCCGGGTCGATGCCGGGGCCGTTGTCGAGCACGCTGATGCGCACGCGCTCGTCGCCATCGGCGGCGGGGAGCCGCTCGGCCCGCAGCGTCACGCGCCCCGGTTCGTCGCCCGTGCCGGAGAACTTGACGGCGTTGCTGAGCAGGTTGAACAGGATCTGCTGCAGCTTCTTGAGGTCGGTCTCGATGATCGGGGCGTCGGGGGCGACCTCCGCCAGCACCGTCACGCCGTGGCGCTGGGCCTGTGGGTGAATCAGGCCGACCATGCCATCGCAGACCTCCTTGAGGCTGACCGCTTCCGGGCGCACCTCGATGCGCCCGGCCTCGAGCTTGGCCATCTCCAGCAGGCTGTTGATGAGCTCCAGCAGGCTCCGCCCGGCGCCGACGATGTTTTCGAGATAGCGCAGGCGCTTGCCGTGCTCGGGGCCGGCGCCGCCGAACTCGGCCTCCGCCCGGGCGATGTCGAGCAGGAGTTCGGCGAAGCCGATGATCGAGTTGAGCGGCGTGCGCAGCTCGTGGCTGACGTTGGCGAGGAACTCCCCCTTGAGGCGGGCCGTCTCGAAGAGCGCGACGTTGGCCTGCGAGAGCTCGCTGAGGCGGACATCGAGCTGGGCGTTGATCGAGCGCAGCTTCCCCTCGTTGGCCTGCAGCTCCTCGAGCATGGCGTTGAACGTTTCGCCGAGCTGCTCGAACTCGTCGCCGGTGTGCACGCTGGTGCGGGCGCCGAGATCGCCGGTGCGCACGCGCTCGGCCGCCTCGCGCAGGTCGCGGACCGGGCGCAGGAAGATCTTGTGCGTCATCACCCAGAAGGCCCCCACCGCCACCGCCAGCACCACCGCGCCGGCCGTGAACAGATAGATGGCGTTCACCAGCAGCAGCCCGGCAGCGCCGGCGCTGCGCCGCGTGAGCGAGACCACCTCGGGCGGGCCCTCCGCCGGCGCCAGCACGCGGATGTAGCGATACTCGCGGGCGCCCCCGCTCCAGCGATCGGTCTGCAACTCGGCGCCGACGCTGCTGCGATCGAAGCGGCGCAGCACCCGGCGCAGGGCCGGATCATCCTCGGCCCGGGCCCGGGCCTCGTCCAGCGTCAGCCGCTCGGCGACCAGGCCCGCCCGCTCGCGAGGGCCGGGCTCGACCTGCTCGCCCCCAGCGACGGCGTCGTCGTCGACGCGGAGCCAGATGGCGGCGAGCTGGCGCGACTGTTCGAGTTGGCTGGCGGTGACAAGCCCGCCCATGCGCATCCACGGCACGGTCATCGCCGCCAGCACGATCAGCACGATCGCCAGCCCGAACCACGCCAGGGATTTGTCCGCAAGCGGAATGCCGCGCCACATAGCACCAGTGTATCGGAGTTTTCACCACAGAGACACAGAGGGGCACAGAGGGAGGGCTTGGATTCTGCGCCGCGCCGGCCCCCGTCCGGCGCCCCGCGCCCCTCCCTCCAGACCCAGTTTCCCCCTCTGTGCCCTCTGTGCCTCTGTGGTTCAATTCTCCGTCCTTATGCTCCCGTTTGCGCTCTACACTTCCGCCGCAAATGACCGCCAGGACCGTTTATCTCGAGACCTTCGGCTGCCAGATGAACGAGCTGGATTCGGAGCTGGTCGCCGGGCAACTGGCGGGCCTGGGCTATCGCTTCACTGGCGAAGCCGATGCGGCGGACGTCGTGCTCTACAACACCTGCTCGGTGCGCGAGCAGGCGGAGCAGAAGGTCTGGAGCCGGCTCGGGGAGATGAAGTCGGCGAAGCGCCGGCGCCCGGGGCTGATCGTCGGCGTCCTCGGCTGCATGGCCGAGCGCGATGGGGAGGACATGATCCGCCGCTTCCCGGTGGTGGATGTCATGTGCGGCCCGGGTGAACTGGACAAGCTGCCGGGGCTGCTGGACAACGCGGTGCGCACGCGGGCCTCGATGCTCGCCGATGATGCGCCCTTCGCGCCCGCGAGTCGCATCATCGCCCCCACGATTGCCCTCCAGGGCAACAACTCCCGGCGCACGGCGACGCTCGGGGCTGCCGAAGACACGCTCGAAATGCTCGATCTCTCGCGCGCTGTCAGCCCGATCGACCCCGCCGGCGGCCCGCGCCGCTCGGCCTATGTCCGCATCACGCGCGGGTGCAACAAGTTCTGCACCTACTGCGTCGTGCCGTTCACCCGCGGCGCCGAGATGCACCGCCCGCCGGATCACATCGTGGACGAGTGTCGGCGCCTCGCGGACGCCGGGGTGATCGAGATCACGCTGCTTGGGCAGACGGTCAACCACTACCGCTACGAGCACGGCGCCGCCGTGACCGCGGGGGCGGCCGGCCCGCAGCAGCCGCAGAAGGGGCGATCGTTCAAGGGAGGCCATCGACGCGATCCGCTCGCGGGCGAACGCGTCACCACCTTCGCCGACCTGCTCCGCCGCATCCACGACGAAGTCCCCGCCATCGCGCGGCTGCGCTTCGTCACCAGCTACCCGCGGGATTTCGGCGACGATGTGCTGGAGGTCATCCGTGACAGCCCGCGCATCTGCCGCTACCTGCACGTGCCCGGCCAGAGCGGCTCCGACCGCATTCTGAAGAAGATGAACCGCGGGTACACCACCGGCGAGTACTTCGACTTCCTCGACCGCGCCCGCGCACACCTCGACGAGCCGGACAAGGGCCGCCCCCTCTCCCTCTCCGGCGACATCATCGTCGGCTTCCCGACCGAGACCGACGAGGACTTCGACGCCACCATCGACCTCGTCCGCCGCGCCCGCTACAAGAACTGCTTCATCTTCAAGTACTCGCCGCGCCCCGGCACCGTCGCGTATGACCGCATTCCCGACGATGTGCCGGAAGTGATCAAACGGGCCCGCAACAACCGGCTGCTCGCGGTGCAGGCCGAGATCTCCGACGCCCTCGGGCAGGAGCAGGTCGGGCGCACGTTCGACGTCTTCATCGAGGGGTACAGCCAGAAGGAACTCAAACGCCGCGGCATGACCAAGGGCGAGATCCGCGCCGCGGGCGCGGTGACGCTGACCATGGGCGGGCGGGAGATGGGCGATCGCGCAGCGCCGCGTGAGGCAGGATTGCATCCTGGCGGCGGCGAGTTTCCATCGAGCGCAGCCGCCGCCCCGGTCCAGTTCTCCGGCCGCACCGATGGCGATCTCATCGTCTTCATCGAAGCCCCGCCCGAAGCTGTCCCCGAGCAGCTGACCGGCCAGATCCTCCCCGTGCGCATCACGCGCGCCGACCGGCTCAGCCTGTTCGGTGAGCTGAGCGCTGCCACGGGCTGCAATGGATACTGACCTTCCCGACCACCTGCGCAACCGCCCGGGCGTGCGCCGCATCACCGCGGCGATCGTGCTCGCCTGGGTCGCATGGCTCGGCCTCGACTTCTTCCTCCACGCCGGCGCTCTCGCGTGGCTGTGGACAGCGTCCCATCCCGCTCTGCTGCCGCCGCTCGACCTCGCCCTGCGCATCCCCCTCGGCTATCTCTCGTTCCTGCTCATGGTGATCCTGCTCGCGTGGCTGACCCTGCGGCTCGATGCGCGCAGCCCCCGGCGCAGCGCCGTGCTCGGCCTGCAGGTCGGCGCTCTGACCTCGGCAGCGTTCATGCTCGGCCTCGCGTCCATCTCGACGATCCTCCCGATGCTGCTGATCCTGTGGGCACTCACCCAGACCATCGAAATGGCCGTTGCCGGCGCGGTGCTCGGGACAGCCCTGGGCGCTGTGCGGCTGCGATGGCTCGTCGCCGGCGTCGTCGCCTTCGCCATCGTCTGTGTCGCCATCGCCATCGCCCTGCAGAACGTCGGGCTGGCGCCGATGCCGCAACGCGCCGACGGCGCAGCAAATGAAGCCCACATGAAAGAGCGGGTAGCGATGCGACGGAGCTTCTGCTGACGCCGCACCACGGCTGCCCCCGCCCGCGCGGTAAGGCCGAGCCGGCGCCGACTTCGCAGGGCCCACAAGCGGGTAGCGGGGGTCAAACCACGACTGAAAAGGGGAACCCCGCGGCTGGAGCTCGGTAGACCACGCACGGGCCGTCCAACTACAATCAGGTCGGGGTTTTCCCAGGGGAGCGGGCGGATGACCAGGAGCGCAGAGGCCCAGAGCACAGAGATCGGCAGCGCAGAGAACAGCCGCGGATTGGCCAAGGCCCCCAGCGGCATCACCGGCCTCGACGAGATCACACGTGGCGGCCTGCCGCGGGGGCGGCCTACGTTGATTTGCGGTGGCCCGGGCTGCGGCAAGACACTCATGTCAATCGAATTCCTGGTCCGCGGGGCCACCGAGTTCGACGAGCCGGGCGTCTTCATGTCCTTCGAGGAAACCAGCGAGGAACTCGCCGAGAACGTCCGCTCGCTCGGCTTCGACCTCGACGACCTCGTAGAGCAGGGCCGCCTGGCCCTCGACTTCGTCCGCGTCGAGCGCCAGGAGATCGAGGAGACGGGAGATTACGACCTTGAGGGGCTGTTCATCCGCCTCGGCTTCGCCATCGACCGCATCGGCGCGAAGCGGGTGGTGCTCGACACGCTGGAGACGCTCTTCGGCGGCTTCTCTAACGAGGCGCTCCTCCGGGCCGAATTGCGCCGGCTGTTCCGGTGGCTCAAGGACAGAGGGGTCACGGCCGTCATCACCGGCGAGCGCGGCGACGGCTCGCTGACGCGCCAGGGCCTTGAAGAATACGTCTCCGACTGCGTCATGCTGCTCGACCACCGCATCACCGAGCAGGTCTCGACGCGCCGGCTGCGCGTGGTCAAGTACCGCGGCACGAGTCATGGCGCGGACGAGTATCCGTTCCTGATCAACGAGGACGGCATCAGTGTGCTGCCGATCACCTCGGCGGGGCTGGAGCACGTGGTTTCTGAGGAGCGCATCAGCACCGGCATCCCCGATCTCGACAGCATGATGGGCGGGCAGGGCTACTACCGGGGCAGCACGGTGCTGGTCTCGGGAACGGCCGGCAGCGGCAAGAGCTCCGTGGCCGCGCACTTTGCGAGCGCCGCCTGCGAGCGTGGGGAGCGCTGCCTGTACCTTTCCTTCGAGGAATCCCCGGCCCAGATCGTGCGCAATATGAAGGCCATCGGCCTCGACCTGCAACAGTGCGTGGACGATGGAAACCTGCGCTTCCATTCAGCGCGATCGACCATGTACGGCCTGGAAATGCACCTCGCCACGCTGCACAAGCTTGTGGAGGAGTTTCAGCCCCATGTCGTGGTCCTCGACCCGGTCACGAACCTCATGCACGTGGGCAGCGGTCGCGATGTGAACGCCATGCTGTCGCGGACGATCGACTTTCTGAAGATGCGCGGGATCACCGCCATGCTGCTGAGCCTGACCTCCGGCAACGAATCTCTGGAGTCGACGGGCGTCGATGTGTCTTCGGTGTCGGACACGTGGCTGCTGCTTCGCGACATCGAGTTGGGCGGGGAGCGCAACCGGGGGATGTACATTCTCAAGTCGCGGGGGATGGCACACTCCAACCAGATCCGGGAGTTTCTGCTCACGTCGCACGGCATTGAACTGGTCGAGGTGTACACGGGCCCCGAGGGGGTCCTCACGGGCTCGGCCCGGCTGGCTCAGGAGGCCCGGGAGCGGGCTACCGCCCAGACGCGGCGCCTCGACGCGGAGCGCAGGCAGCGCCGCATCGAGCGTGAGCGCGAGGTGATGGAGGCCCGTATTGCCGCCATGCGGGCGGAGCTGGAGGCCGAGGAGCAGGAAATGGCTCAGACCGACCGCGAGGCGCAGCAGATCGAGAAGATCGTCCACGCGGATCGGGAGGCGATGCGGCGCAGCCGCCGCGCAGCAAGCTCCGGCAACGGCCCGCCCTCCGGGCCCGGACGCAAGGGGAAGCCGCATGACTGATCCATCCGAGCTCAGTGCCCACCAGGCGACCTCGGGCGCCGAGGTTGACCCGGAGCAGTGGAACCTCCGCCTCTACGTCGCGGGGCAGACGCCGAAGTCGGTCGCCGCATTCGCCAACCTGAAGAGGCTCTGCGAGGACCATCTCCCGGGGCGCTACAGCATCGAGGTCGTGGATCTGCTCGAGCACCCACAGCTCGCCGCCGGCGACCAGATCGTGGCGATCCCCACGCTGGTGCGCAAGCTGCCGGAGCCGCTTCGCAAGATCGTCGGCGACCTTTCCAACACCGAGCGCACGCTCGTGGGTCTGCAACTGCGCGCCATGGACCCAAGCTCATGAGCGGCGCCCGGGACATCCTGAACGCGGAATACCAGGCGGCGGTCGATGGCGTCGGCCCCCGCTGCCTGCTCCGGCTGTACATCAGCGGCATGACGCCGCGCTCCACTGAAGCGATCGCGACGCTGCGCGAGCTGTGCGACGGCCCGCTTGGGGGGCGCTGCGAGCTGAGAATCATCGACCTCTATGAGCACCCGGAGCTGGCGACCGAAGATGGCGTGCGCGCTGTGCCGACGGTGGTCCGGAAGCTCCCGGCGCCCGTGCGCCGCATCGTCGGCGACCTCGCCGACCCCGAGCGCATCATCCGCGGCCTTGAACTGATGGACACGCCCGACGCTGTGCCGCCAGCCGATGGCACTCCCAGGGGAGGTCTGAGATGACTCCGAACCATGCGCCTGCCACGACCGTCGACTTCGCTGCGCTCGACAAGTCGGAGCTGGTGCGCCGGCTCGAGGAGGCCGAGGAAACCATCCTCGCCATCCACACGGGCGCCGTTGACGCGTTCGTGATGGGGGCAGGCGGCCGCCACAGGGTCTACACGCTGGAGGGCGCCGATCGCCCCTACCGCCTGTTCGTCGAGCGCATGGAGGAAGGCGCCGCCACGATGCTGGCCGACGGAACCATCGCCTACAGCAACGGCCGGCTCGCGGATCTGCTGAAGACGGAGCCCGAAGCCCTGATGGGCGCACGGTTCGGCGACTTCGTTGCGCCCGAGGACCGCCACATCTACGAGAACCTGATGTGGCAGGGCCGCGACCGCGCCGGCCGCAGCGAGGCCCGCCTCCGCCGCACCGACGGCGTGCTCACGCCAGCCTTCCTCACGTTCAGCGCGCTGCCAGAGGACTGCGGCGCCGCGATCGCCGTGCTTGTCACCGATCTGACGGTCCAGAAGCACCACGAGCAACTCACCGCAGCGCATCAGGCCCTGCGCGAGAGTCAGCGTGAGCTCGCGCGACAGAAGGAAGTGCTCGAGACTGCCATCAGCGCAGCGCCTCTGCAGGCCATCATGGGCTCTCTGGCCACCGCAGCGCGGCAGCTCGCAGGTTCCGATGCCCGGTCGGCCGTGCTCCTCGTTGACCGCGAGCAGGGGCGCCTCGGCTTCTGCGCCACCTCAGGCATGCCCGAGTCGTACATGGAAGCGGTGAGCGGGCAGGAGGTCAGCGCCGACGAATGCTCCTGCGGCAGGGCGGCGTTTACCGGCGAGCCCGAGATCGTGGTCGATGTCGAGCGCGACCCCAGGTGGGCCTCCCGGCTGGACATCGCCCGGGCGCACGAGGTACGGAGTCTGTGGTCGTACCCCATCGTCGGCTCGGACGGCGCTGCGCTCGGCACGATCGCCATCTACCACCGCACGCCGCGCGAGCCGGGGCCCGGCGAACACGAACCGATCCGCCTGCTGGCGCAGACCGCCTCGGCGGTCCTGGAGCGGCACGACCACCCGCCGCAGAGCTGAGCCGGACCGCCGCCGGGGCCTGCGCTACGAGCTGGCGCCCGCCGAGATTGCGCTCGGGGGTCTCAGCCGGCCGCGGCGGCGTCGGCCTGGCGGGCGAGGTCGAAGTCCTTGGGCGTGATGCCCCCGGCGTCGTGGGTGGACACGCTCAGGGTCACCCGGTTGTAGCGGATCATGATGTCCGGGTGGTGCTGGGCGGCCTCGGCCGCCTCCGCGATCGCGTTCACGAATCGCATCGCCTCGCGAAAGTTGGCGAACTCGAAGGTCCGCTGGATCTCGCCGCTGACCTCCGACCATTCGGGGGTCGCGGCCAGGGCCTTTTCGATCTCGGTCTCTGTCAGCTTCGCCATTGCTATCCCTCCCGACTTCGATCCGCGCAAGTCTACGGTAGCGCCCGTGACCCCGCCCGCGCCCCCCGCCGTCGACCCTTCCGAGCCCCCAACAGGCCCGCGGCCCGAAACCACCCGCCTCGCCCCCTCCCCCACCGGCGCCCTCCATCTCGGCAACGCTTGCACATTCGTCTGCAACTGGATCCTCGCCCGCCAGCGCGGCTGGCGGATCCTCCTGCGGATCGAGGATCTGGATGGCACCCGCAATAAGCCCTGGGCCGCAGGGGCCGCGATCGACGCCCTCCGCTGGCTCGGCCTCGACTGGGATGAGGGGCCGCTGACCCAGGCCGCGGACCTGACCCCCTACATCCGCGCCATGGAGCAGCTCGCCGCGGCAGGCCACATCTACCCCAGCGACCTCACCCGGGCCGAGATCGCCGCCGCGGCGTCCGCCCCGCAGGAGGGAACCGGCGAGATCCGGTTCCCGCCCGAACTCCGCCCCCCGGGCGCCGGGGCGCCGGTCCGGTTCGAGGCGGTGGAGGGCAACTGGCGGTTTCTGACGCCGGATGACACGGTCACCATCGATGACGGCTTCGCAGGGCGGACGATCCTGCGCCCGCAGGAGACGATCGGCGACTTCATCATCTGGACCCGCCAGGGCGCCCCGGCGTACCAGCTCGCGGTGGTCGTGGACGATGCCCGGCAGGGGGTGACACAGGTGGTGCGGGCGGATGACCTGCTCGACTCGGCCGGGCGCCAGACCCTCCTCTACCGCGCCCTCGGCCTGCCCGAACCGGCGTGGACGCATCTGCCGCTGGTGCTCGGGCCGGATGGCCGCCGGCTGGCCAAGCGGC